>JAGAJA010000041.1 GCA_017829075.1 Oscillospiraceae bacterium
AACATAGCAAAACGCCGTCGGTTTGCGGACGGAAGGGCGACAGCCCGAAATCAAGTCCGCATACCAGACCAATCCGGGGACGGCGAGAAATATCGGAGGTTTTGGCGCGGTTGCTCCCGCAAATACTGAACAACAAAACAGGCAGAGTAAAAAAAGAACATAATACCGCTGTGCAGGAGGGCGAGATATTTCGGTTTTGCGGTCGGCTTAATGAAACTGCGAACTTTTATCAACATAGCAAAACGCCGTCCCCAATCCGGGGACGGCGAGAAATATCGGAGGTTTTGGCGCGGTTGTTCCCGCGCCAAAACTTGGTGAACCACAGAAATCCTTATACGAACATTCGGACGCTTGTGCCACTGCGCTTGTGTCGCTTAACATAAGGCTTGTATCCACTTCTCCGTCCTCTCGGCCATAGAGGTTGAACAATACGCGCACCCGACCATCATCATATAAGTACACGGCTCGCAGGAATGAGTCGAACAGCCGTTTCTGGAAATCCTTGTCGTTTATATCTCCGTCCCGGAAGCTGTCCAGCCAGCCTATGATCTGCTCCTTAGTCACATCGACTGTTTCAGACTTGATTACTGCGATATTACCTCTGATCTTGGACTGCTCGCTTTCAAGCTCCAGAAGTCTTTCCTTTGTGCTTGATGTGATGATGCCTTGCTCGATCGCTGTCATTATGTTTGCAATTGATTTCTTGGTTTCTGAAAGGCGGGTCTGTAAGATGGACAGCTCTCCGTCCTTACGGTGCTCCTGCTGGAACTTCATCATGGTATCTGCAAGCCACTCCATGACCTCATCGCGCAGGATATACTGCTTGACTATTCTTGCGACAGTAAGCTCTAGTTCTTCCCGGCGTACATTCTTCTTTGTACACCGGGGCTTTTCTTTTTTGCCCTGGCACGCGTAATAATAGTGCAGCGTTCCGCTTTTACCAGTTCCGGACATACCCATCATGTGGCGGCCGCATTCTCCGCAGAACAGCTTTCCGGAAAGAAGATAGTCACCATTTTCGCGATGTCGTCCCTGTGGATTCCCTTTTGTATGCAAGCACTTCTGAACTTTCATATAAAGCTCCTTACTTATGAGCGGCTGAATGCCGTTTTCGATCCTGATATTATCGTAAATATACACACCGGTGTATCTTTCGTTCATTAATATATTCTGGAAGCTGCCTTTGCCCCAGCTTTTCCCGAAAGTCGTCTTTATTCCTCGACTGTTCAGATCTGCGGCTATGCTTTGGAACTGCTCCCCGCAGGCTACTCTTGTGAAGATCTCCTGTACGATCGGCCCGGTGTTTTCGTCCGGGACTGGCTTGCCGTCCTCGCCGCGTCTGTATCCGAACGGACATATACCGTTGCATTTGCAGTTTCGAGCATTATCTTCCATTCCGCGGCGTATATCTTCCGCCATGTTCTCCGAATAAAACTGGTTCACATTCATCATCATGCGAAGCGCGAACCTGCCGGCGGCGTTGTTTCCGAATTCTTCTTTCGCGTAAAAGAGCTTTATGCCGAGCTTCTCCATTTCGTTCTCGAAGTTCAGCGCATTCATCATGTTCCGGGCGATACGGTTCGACTTATACGCTATTATGTTCGCGAACTTTCCTTTTTTGGCGTCACGCTGGAGGCGGAGGAACTGGGAACGTTTCTCCGTTCTTCCGGACTGAGCAGCATCAGCGTATACCTCTACTATCTCAAGCCCTTGCTGAGCGGCGAACACCTTGCATTCGGCTACCTGCTGCTCAATGCTCTCCTCGCGCTGGTTATGCGAAGAGAACCGGGCATATATTACAGCTATATTAGATAGCGGATTGTCTGTTTTTCGAGCCATGTTCTCCTCTTTTCTCATTCCTTAATTGATAGTTTTTTGCAATTGATTTCAAAAATGTTACTGATTATGGCGGTTTTCATTTATATGTCCAGCGATATTCTATCAGAAGTTATGTATTTTCATTTTCATCGTAAATGACAACAGATTCTGGTTCGCTTTCGGGTTTTGATATTTCGCCAGACATAATTTTGTTCCATACTTCCTCGTATTCATCGTTATGCCATAGAATCGGAATCAACTGTGTCCATTCACCATAGTAATTATTTATTGAATACATTGCAATCTGCGTCGAATCTTGTTCTGCAAAATGGAACGTGATTGATGAATACCCATTTGAATCTGCGACATCTATCATAGAAGAAATTGTTTGCATCATATACATGCATTTATATTCGATTGTATCTTCTGGAAGCTTAAAATATGTATTAAGCATATTATCTTTTAAAACAACTCTCGAGTATAAGCCACTTTCATATTGTTTATCCAACAATACTACGCCATCACCAAGCAGATCTTTTATATATGCTTCCTCGTCATTTTGGGATTTTGTTTCGGGTAGTTCTGATTCGGTGCGTTCTGAAAATGTAGTGGTTGCTGGTGTTGTTTCTGATATGGTTGTTGCTGATGTTTCTTTTGAAGCAGTGACCTCGGTTGAGGATATATTATCTGTCGAAACTGTTGATGTTCCGCAGCCTGTCAGCAGTATTGTACCTGCGAGAGCGGTCAATATGATTGTACGTTTCATTATGATCTCCTTTATACAGTGGTATGCAATCAATTTCACATATTATTTTACCGCCCCTTAGTCGGGGCGGTTTTTCTGTTGCTCAATCCACGGCTCAAAAGCCGCGAATAACTTTTTTTCCAGCGGGTGGGTCAGGAACATATTGCGCTCCTTTAGCACCGCCATACGTTTTGCCCTGATCCGCGCTGCCGTATCTGATATACCGCAAAGAGCGGCGATATCGCCGGCTGATGATACGTCCAGCGCCCAGAGTACGCATGCAGGAGCGAGCAGTCGCGCTGCGAACTCGTCCGCCTGCGTTTCGGTTATGGGCTTACCCTCTACGATCCGGCGAAAATGACCGAAGCCTGCTTCAATCTCATGCCCAAGCAGGATATGTCCCAGTTCATGAGCAATCGTGAAGCGGTTTCTGTCAGGCGATTCGCTGTCATCGTAGACTATGGTCCACTTGCCCTGTTTGTCGATAAAGCAGCAGCCGCTTTCCTTTGGTCGGAGCATTTTAACCTCGCTGTCCCTCAGTACGTCAATGCCAAAATACTCGGTAATACGCAGCGTCTTGACCGGCAGCGACGTTATTCCAACGTCTAGCAGGCACTGCCACGAGGCATTCCGGGCTTGCTTGTAATAATTATATGCGTTTATGATTATCACCTCTCACGGGATATTATATCCCATGAGAGGCAGATTATCAGATTGTACTAGAGGTCGCTGTTTTGGGTTGTCATTCGGGTAGCTTTTGCGTTGCGCTCCTGCTGTTCCTTAGACAGTTTTGTGATCTCGTCCTTGTGGTGGTCGGAGCTGTTCGCAGCTCGGTAGATTTCCTGCTCGTCCTCCGGCGGCGGTGTCAGCTTGTCGATGAACCGCTTGACCGCTGTCTTTTCGCTGTCCGACAGGCTCATATACGCTATCAGCGCACGTTTTACAAAGTCGTCAACGTTGTATTTTTCGGCAAGCTCATCTATAAAGGTGTTCGCAGTCTTGACAAGCATTTCGCCTTTTCCCGTCTGCAACCATTTGGGATTGACGCCGAACTCCGCACAAATGGCTCTTTCAGTTGGCGGAGGCACATTAACTCGAAGCTGCTCATAATTGTTTATTACATCACGGCTTACTCCAATACGCTGCCCGAATGCCGATTGCGAGAGCTTAAGCGCTGTACGAAGCTCTTTTATTCGTTCGTTACTATTCATATTTTTATCACCTCCTGTTTTATGTATCTGGGTATATTATATCATATAAATCTGAGTTTGTCAACCCACAAACATTTGCTAAATATCACTATTTTATCTATTTGGTTTTGTGCAAGGTAAACAAACTCAAAAAATATTCAAAAACAGGGTTGACAAACTCATGTGTTCGGTGTATAATGAGTATAACAACCCGATACAGAGGGTTAAAAAACTCAAAGGAGGTATTCAAATGGCAGTATCTAACACGACAGAAGTCGAGCGCATTGACGCTCAGAAAACACTGGAAAAGCTGCTGGCACTGCCTACGGCTCAGAGGTACATAGCCGTCGGCGTTATCGAAGGAATGGCTCTGGCGCAGTCCAGCAAGGACAACAAGCCGGACGGAGAGTCGGCATAAAAAATTTCGCAGAAATTCTTAATGAGTGATTTTTCAAGGAGGCGGATATGGCCTAATGCAGAAGATCACAAAAAAAGAGGCAAGAAACCTCACTAATCGTGCGATCGAAAAGATCAACAATCACATCAAGGATGAACAGGCAGAACCTGACTATTATCCCGGAAGCGAAAACTCGTTCTACTATATGGCTGAAGGATACCGTATGGCGGTGGAGGACTTCGACCTGCTGACCAACGCCGACAAAGACGCACTTCGGAAGAAGATACAAACCGCACACCTGAGCCATACCGAAATAAAGCTTCTCGGCCAGAAATGAGAAATACGATGAACTTTTTGATCCCTGTGAGCAGAAGCGTCTCATACCTCTATCATCTTTTTAGTTACGGAGATGAGATCCGGTCAACCACGATCGCATCAGATGCTGATGACTGGCTCGATTACGACGCGTTCAACACGGTTTCGACTGAGCGAATAACTTACATAATGATCTACGGATTTACAATGCTCATCAGAGAAATGGAGGAATGACAGTATGTCAGATTCGATTAAGCTTACCAGTGATCAGGCGTCTATCCTGATCGGACTGCTCGGTAAAGAGCGAACCGCCGTTGTGGAAAGATTGAGCGATCGGAAAATCAAAGTGAGAAGCTCGGAGATAAAGGTCAGCGAGAAGTTCAGAAATGGATTGGAAAAGCTGATAAGGAATGACGAAGAGCGGCTTGAGAATATTGAGCAGCTTCTTAATGAGCTGAAAGAGGTGACAACATGTCAGATATCAGAGTAGACACGGCAAGCATACCGACGTATGTCGCCGATGCGCTTTGCGCGGATCTTCTTGCCGGGATCAAAGCCTATATGCGCCGCCCCGGAGCGGCAGAAGAACTCCAGCGGCGCGGAGAGGAATTCTATCGGCGCAAAGCCGAAAAGGAAGCGCAGGAAAGGAGCAAGGTATATGAGTGAATACAACAGCGCCGACAAAGAGGAATTTATTCAGCTGATACGTTCAGTTCAGAGAGAAGGCAAAATAAGCCTTATTGAATGGCTTGAAAGTACGGACTTCTTTGAAGCGCCGGCTTCTTCCAGACATCACGGAGCGTATCCCGGCGGTCTGCTTGAACACAGCCTGAATGTATACCGCCGCTTGGGTGAAGAGATGGGGAGAGAAACAGACTCTATCATCATCGCCGCGCTGCTGCATGATGTGTGCAAGGCTGACTACTACAAGCTTTCCACAAAGAACGTCAAGAATCCGAAAACCGGTGAATGGGAAAAGGTACCGTTCTACACTATCGACGAGCAGTTCCCTTACGGCCACGGAGAAAAGAGCGTGTATCTCATCAGCAAGCACATTCAGCTTACCAATGAGGAAGCAATGGCTATACGGTGGCACATGGGCGCTTTTGACAACGCAGTCCGCGGCGGAAGCTATTCAATGAGCGGCGCTTTTGAAAAGTACAAGCTTGCGCTTTATCTCCACATTGCGGACATGAAAGCGGCGTACATAGATGAAGCCAGATGAGGAGGTGCAGTCATGGAGGAAGATAAGAAGATGATTTGCGAGAAGCTGGGGGAGCTGCTCAAGCTCACCAGAGCCGGTGAGGATATTGACCGGATAGAGTATAGTCCTGAAAAGGAAGATGCCGTAGTCTTTTACAAGAGCTGCTCAACATCTGGCTTGACTTATGGCATACGGGTATGCGTTGAAGCGGACAGCGGAATCGCGATGATTCAGGACATCATCAGAAAGGTGGTATAAGCATGACAGGACGTGAAAGGATCAAGAGAGCGAACAAGCTCCGCAGGATACGGGATATTATCGGCTGCGTGCTTTTAGCAGTGGCATTTCTGACGCTGTTTTTCAGCGTTATAGCACTTGAAAGCGGCAGATTCAGCATGACCGACACCGGCGTAGGAATCATGATAGCTTTGACGATGTGCGGCACTTCGGTGCCTGTGTTCGGGTTGTAAAAATGGCATTTTTCGCAATACATGAAACGATCTCAGACAGCTACCTTAAAGAGGTGATCTGGGAAGAGGAAAGACGGAAATACAGCGCAGTTTTCGTAAAGCTGGACAGCCGAATAAAGCGCAAGTCCACTCTGAAAAAGGCTGAGGCGACGATCAGGTGGATCATTAATAACACCGGGTTCGATTTTCCGGATACGCTGGAAGTGGTTCAGCTTCTTGAGCCGATACAGCTTGACGATGATGTGAAGTCGGCTGACGTTAAAGAAAAAGCTCCGGAAGCTCCGGCAGAAGCGGACAAGCAGGACTGCTTGAAGTGTCCGTATTTCTTGGACAAGCCGGCGGAGGCGGTTCAAGATAAGCCTGAACCGGAAGAAATGCCGCCGCTTTATCCTGTGACAGACAACGACAAGGAATACTGGGAGATCATTGCTTTTGTCGGAGAAAAGAAAAAGCCTCCGCTTATGCTGCGAAAGCAGTTCGCGAGGACTTACAGCTATGCGATAAAGATGCCGGACGGTGGGTTCTTCTACCTTCCCGGTGACGAGCTTCTCGCATGGTCAAGATACTACGATGAATGCAAGAAGTTCGTGTGCGGCAGGATCAGGGAGAGGCGGATCCGTGAGGGACGAGATCCCGGCGGAATGGACGAATGGAGGAGGTGAGCGGAATGGCAGCGCCTATATGCCCGATATGCAAAGCCGGTGATAAAAGCGGAAGCCGGGTGAGGTGTCGAAGATTCGGAGGGCTTGTCTGCATGGAGCACTGCTCCAAGTGCAACTGGTTCAGCGGATATGATACCACCGTTGTACACTGTTTCTGGGGACAGGAGAATGTCCCGCCGAGGAACGACGGGACGAAACAAAATTGAAAAAATCATGGGGAAAATGTTGTAAAAACCCTACATATATTATACATCATTTTCCCGGATTTGTCAAGAGGTTTTCACTGCACTAAAGTCTGAAAAATGCCGCTGAGAAGCGGCTTCGGCGGCTGGTGTGCAGTATTAAAATCTCGGACGTCAGGGGGTACAAATGAAGTTCACGCGAGAGCGTATGTACTCCGTAAGATCAGAGGACTACATCGAGGTCAATCTTTGCGTATATTCGGACGAGCAGGAAAAGGCTGCGAAGCTGAAAAGGGCAAAGAGATCCAAAGCGACTGAGCCAAAAGTCAAAAAGCTGAACGATGAATACAGCAGGCAGTATGCAAGGCTTCTGCTGAACGGGAACTTCGGTGTAGGCGACTATCAGATGTGGCTGAGCTATGATGAAGAACCTCCGGACAGGAGAACCGCGAAAAGGCATTTCGGGAATTTCATAAAGAGGCTGGCGAGGCTATACCGGAAATACGGGATCGAATTCAAGTGGTTCGGTGTGACGGAGCACGGAGCTGTTTCCGGGCGAATACATCACCACCTTGTTATTCCCGGCGGTATCGATCGGAACATGATCGAGGAGCTGTGGGGGAATGGGATCGCGAATTGCAAGCGATTGCAGAAAAATCAAAGCGGAAAATGGCTGAACGATTTCGCAAGGTACATCATGAAATCTCAGGAGAACGCGGAGAAAAGCGAGAGGGTATTCAGTCACTCACAGAACCTCGTCAAGCCGGACGTTCGCGTATGCGATAACGATAGGATCAACCGGCGCAGGCTCAGGCAGCTTGTCGAAGCCAAAAGGAATGATGAAGTCAAGAAAGCGGCTGAGCAGATATACAAAGGATATCAGCTCATAGACGCGCGGGTTGATTTCAATTCAGTCACCGGACTTCCTTTTGCGCACGTTATCATGGCTAGGCGGGAATAGAGGGCATGAAATCGCTTTTCTACTGATACGGCGGTGATTTTTACGGAGTTTTCAACAATAAATCGGGATTTTTAATAACATGAGCGGCGAAAAAGCGGTCGGAATGGCTGCGAAATCGCTTGCTTACTGATTGCACGGAGGAAATGAAATGACAGCGATTGAAAAAATAGACAAGGAATTCAAGGGCGCGAAGCTGAGCCAGCACGGGAATGCGGTAGGCAGGTCTGTTGTGGACGTTTTGAAGACGTTCTGCAAGCAGAATGACGAGTTCGCGCAGGCGATCGTTCAGAATAAAAAGACAGTAGCTGACTGTATAGAATATACGGTCAAGGGCGCAAAGAGCTCCATTTCGGACATTGAGGTGTACCGCAAAGCGGTAGAGTTTTATTTCAAGGGCGCTACGGTGAAATTCGAGATGATCCTCGACCTTGGGGACGGCGGATTCAGCAACAAGCCGATCCCTGCGGAGGAAGCGCCAGCAGAGAATAAGGCACAGAGTAAGCCGCCGATCCGTCTGTCGCTTGACGACCTTTTTGACTGAGGTGAGCGGCTATGAAGAAAGAAAAGGCGCTGGAGCTGCTTAAACGATTTCCGGAAATCACTCCGAAAATTGAGAAGCAGATGAAAAACCAGCTCGAACAATTCCTGATGTATGATACCAAGCGGGATCAATGTTTCTGCACACGCTGCGAGGCGCTGATGCCGCTACCTAAAGAAGCAATTCAGCACAGGCGCGGACTAATCTGTCCGAGCTGCAAGGAGGGTGTTACCGCTGTTGATGTAAGGAACAGGTTCACCGGTGGCACGGTGGAGAGCGAGGCGCGGTGTGCGGTGTATCTTTCATCACCGGAGGACGAAAATCTGTATATCCGCTGCTTTGAGCTGAAAGTCTACTTTATGTCAAAAAGTCTGATTCCAACATACAGTATCGTCGAGCATCAGAGGTATGTCTTTACCGAAAAGGGTGTGGTTAGATACGGCCGTGACGCCGAATGGGCGTATAGGATAATAGATAGCAAATCCGGCTACTACGAAAAGAACTGGCAGGACGAATGGAAGGTAAGGACGAGATTTCGGGAGCCAGTATTCAACAATATGGAGAAGATCTACACCTGCCTTAATGCCGAATGCGTCAAGGATACCTGCATGAGGTATAGTGAGGTAGGGAAGATACCCTTTGACTATCCGATGTTCCCAATCAACTATCTTCGATACTATCAGAAGCACCCGGGGGTTGAGCGGCTTATAAAGTCCGGCCTTTTGGAAATAGTTCACGATCAATTCTACAATACGCCGGAGTTCAGCATAGATTATAGCCAGACAGAGCCGCACAAGATGATCGGAGTCACCAAGGACGTATTTCAGGCCATACGCGGACAGCAGATCACGCGGCATGATTATCGCCTAATGAAAGAGCATTTCCCGGGAATGACGTTGGAGAAAATTGTACGATATAATCCTGTCATCAAGGGAGATTTCCATAATGTCATTAAGGCAAAGGCCGTCACGAAGGAAAGCGACAACACTATTCTGAAATACCTTTGCAAACAGAAGGCAGGCTGCTCAATCATAGACATACACTTTTACATGGACTATCTCGATCTATGTCAGCAGCTTGGATATAGCATGGAGGACAGGACGGTCAAATTTCCGCGCGATCTTCCAACGGCGCACGATCGCACACTTTCCGCAGTAAGGGCGATTCAGGAAGAAAAGCAGCGCAAGGAGAACGAGGCGAAGCAGAAAGAGCTCGAGAAGCTCATGAAGAAGAGAGAAAAGCTGGAGTTCAGCGCGGGTGAATACATAGTAAGGCAGCCGAGATTTATCAATGAGATAGTGGACGAGGGCAAGGCACTAGGACATTGTGTGGCCGGATACGCTCAGAGGCACGCACAAGGGGCATTGACTATCATGTTCCTGAGGAAAAAGAGTGATCCGGACAAGCCGTATTTCACGATAGAAGTCAGCAAGAATTATAAAATAGTTCAATGCCGCGGTTATAAGAACGACGTAACATGGAACGGCGGAAATGCAAAGCCGCAGGAAATCATTAATTTTGAAAAGCTTTATCAAACGCATCTGTACAAGGTTCGCGACGCGGAGAAAAAGCCGGAGCGCAGGAAGCTTAAGAAAGGAGCTTAAATCATGGACAAATGTCAGTACTATATGGGTACCGATTTGATTGGTACCGAAACCACAAAGATCCTCTGCTCGTACATGACGAACGGTGGAAAAGTCTTTAATAACAAAGACCCGGAGGGAGCGGCGCTTATACAGTGCTGCTGGCATGCCGGAGAAAACTGCCCAATCATGGCAGAAAACGGGGAACCCGCAGCAATACAGAACAGCTTCGATGAGATCCCACCTGATGTTGATGATATGGGCGACATTGACGAGGAAGAACATTCAGTGGAACAAGAACAGCAGACATTCACGACAGATGTAGCTACTAGCACGAATACGCAGCTATCAACCGAGCGGCAGGAGCGTGCGATAAAGCTTACGCGGCAGATCGTTGCCAATGGGAATATCGCTGCCGGCTGTATGGTGGACATGGGGCGCGATCTGAAAGCAGTCCGGGACGAGCGGCTTTTCACGGAGCTTGGATTTGACAGCTTCGAGGAATACTGCGAGAAAAAGTGCGGTATCGGGAAGCGGCATGGTTACAATTTCATTCAGGTGTATGAGCGCTTTGGAGAAGAGCAGCTTTCGCAGATTCAGGGGCTGGGTATCACAAAGCTGCTGGAGCTTGCTAAGCTCGACGACAACGACCTCGGTGAGCTGATGAGCGGCGCGGAGGTGTCTGAGATGTCCGTCCGGGAGCTTAAGGACAAGATCGCGGAGTATGATAAGACCTGCGAGCAGCTCCGGCTTGACCTTGATGAAGCTGAAAGCGATAAGCAGGAAGCGAACGAGAAGAATATGCACCTCAAATTTGAGCGGGACGAGATAAAGATCCAGCTCCAGCAGGCTGAAGAACAGAGAGCTCGCTTGGAACAAAAGATATCAACGCTCGAAAAAGAAAATCAGGAGAAATCTAAGCAGTTGGAGGCATCTGTTAATAACGCTTGTGATACGCGTGAAAAGCTGAACAAGCAGATCACAGAAATCACTGCACTATACCACAAAGAAAAGGAAAAGCTTAATACGAAAATTAAGGAGCTGGAGGAACGTCCCGCCACGGCTAATGAGGTCAGCGAGGAACAGCTTGCGGCTATTCGCGCCGAAGTAGAAAAGTCCGTTACCGAAAAGGCAGAAAAAGAGCGTGAAGCCGCTGTAAAGGCTGCACGGGAAGAACAGGATAAACTTTGGGAAACCAATGTTGCAGTAGCGAGGAAAACGGAGAAGCTAAAGTATGCCAAAGAGATTGAGGATCTGAAAGAACAGAATGAGGCTTTGAGATCCGGCGCTGATGAATCGGCAATAAAGAGGGCGGAGAAGAAGTTTTCCGAAGAGCTTGAGAAGCTGAAGGCCGAAAACGCTGCTTTGCAATCGAATGCACAGTCTACCGCGCCCGCGCCCAGCAGTGATGACAAGGAGAAGATCCGTTTCTACCTTGGAGAGGTTCAGCGGGCATTCAATGCAGCGGTGGAGATCATCAACGGCATGGGTTCTGACGAACAGAAGGAATTCCGTGAAAAAATGAAAACGGCAATTGAGCGCATGAAATCAGCTCTTGAATAGCAGGTAAGAGAAAGGGGACAGTATGACGATAAAGCAGGTCAAGGAGCTGCTGGACGAGTACACAGCGGCGGATCAGGAGATCAAAGATTCGCTTAAAAGGCTTAAAGACTGGCAGGAGATCGGCGGCGCGTTCATCGTTCCCCTTGCAGAAAAGGAAGCAGCTAGGAATTCCGAGCGCATTCAGAAGCTTTCCCAGCTTAAGGCAGCAGTGGAGTGCGCTCTGAATGAGCTGCCGTCCGTTCAGCGGAATTCAGTAAAGAAGCATCGGATAGAGCGTAAGAGCTGTGATATAGCGGCGCATGAGATGAACTACTCTGTAAGGCAGTTCCACTATCATTACAGATTAGGGCTTCAAAATCTGGCAGAATCAGATATTCTCAACGATTTTGTCAAATTGAGGAGCGACTGAAAGCACATATATGCGCGGTGCGATTTCCGCAAAAATCGGGAAAGCTGAAAAACAAAAACAAACAAAAGGCAGGGGGACAGTATCATGGCAAGAGAAAGAAATCCAGCACGAGACGCGGCTTTGAAAGCCTACAAAAATGCTGGCGGAAAAATCACAGCAAAGGAGCTTGCTGAAAAGTTCGGTGTTTCGACCGCGCAGATCAGAAAGTGGAAGTCGCTGGATAAGTGGGACAGCAAGATAAAGAGAAAGCGCGGCGCTCCGAAAGGAAACAAGAACGCAGCGAATTCAGGCGCTCCCGAAAGGAATACCAATGCTGAGACGCACGGCGCTTACAGTAAAGTATACATGGACGATCTCACACCCGAACAGCAGGAATATATTGAAAAATTCGGCTCAATGAATACAAGCGAGCGGCTCCTTGCCGAGCTTCAGGAGCTTCTTGCTAAGCAGTTTGACTTGCAGAAGAAAATCAAGCTGTATGACGCGGTGATCGAGAATGGAGAGCCGATAGAATCCATGTATACTGATCGAGTCGTTCATACTGATAGCGCTTCCGGACAATCAGAAACCAGCATTGAGGTATCAGGATTTCAGCGGCGCGCTGTCCTAGAAGATCAACTGAATAAGATACACTCAAGGATCATCAAGTGCCTTGACTCCATGCGCGCCTACGAGATAGAGCAGAAGAGGCTTGACCTCGACGAGCGGCGCTACCAGCTCTCTAAGCAGAAGATCTCCGGTGAATTCACTATCAATGACGACGGCGATATCATAGATTATCCCGATTCGCCCGGGGAAAAGGTACTGTGACCGGATACGTGCTGTGCGGGTCCGCCGAGCCCCACAATATGCTTAGATATAGGGCCAAAAATCGCATTTCCGCGAGTGGGGGGATTTTTTCGAGAAAGAGGGGGTGTGACGAATGGCGACAAAGGTCGTTACGGCTAAGGTAGTGGCGCGTATCCTTGGACTCACTGAAAGGCGGGTGCGGGGACTGAGGCAGGAAGGTATCATATCTGAAGAATCGCCGGGAATGTTCAGGCTGGAAAAGGCTGTGCAGGACTACATAAGCTATCTTACTAAGGGTGATTCCGGTGGGAATGCAGCGCTGGATCTTGTGCGGGAAAGGGCGCTCCTTGTTAAGACAAAGCGAGAGGGCGAGGAATACGAACTCAGGCTTCGTAAGGGTGAGCTTCACGAGAGCGAGGAGATCAGGCAGGTTTTAAGCGGAATGATCGTGAATTTTCGGTCTAGGCTGCTGAGTATTCCCGCCAAAGCTTCACCGGTTCTTGCCAAAAAGACGGACAAGGCAGAGATATACCAGTATCTTAAAGAGCTTGTGGACGATGCTCTGAATGAACTGGCGGACTTTGATACGCTCTTTCCTGAAAAGACTTCGGAAATGGGCAAGAATGAACATTTGGAGGCGCATAATGATTAACACAAACTGGCTGGAAAAGACCAAAGAAAGTTATAACGATTACTACAAGACTTACCGCGCCGATTGGTGCAGAAAGACCGGGCTGCCGATGTATAACAGCGACTGTTTTGATAAAGTCAAGGACGCAGGACTATATTCGTTAGCCGAGCGAAAAAGGAGCACGTCAGCATTGACACGGAGAATGTATGCGGGTGGTATCACGTTTGGCATGGATATGTTCCAATGTTCAAGTCAGTGAGGGAGAAGGCGGAACACAATGACTAGATCTGAATTACTTAACTACCACCCGGCGGCTGCCGGAACAAACAAGGGAGGTGTTCTGGAATGAATAAGGCTAACACTGAGATCAGGCGGGCTGCTAAGAAAGCCGGAGTTTCTCTTTCGGATATCGCGGCGGCTGTCGGGTGCGATGAACAGCGGCTCACTAAGTGGCTGCGGGACGGGCTGCCCGCTAATGTCAAGCCCCGCATTATGGAATACATCAGCGCAAAAGCAGCTGCAGGAGCTTCAGGCAATGAAAAAGCTACTACGTGAGCCGGGGGAGAAACTTACCAAGAGCCGGGATCGGGTTAAGAAGCATGGCGAGGTCTTCACCCCCAAAAAGGTAGTTGGAATGATGTGCGATATGCTGGAAGCCAACGATCCCGGCGCCTGGTCGGATATCTCCAAGGCAGTGCTGGAGCCATCATGCGGTAACGGCAATTTTCTAGAGGAGATAACAAGGCGACGGCTTGCCGCGTGCGACACACCGGAAAGTGGAGTCAAGGCGCTGCGGAATATTTACGGCATTGATATTCTGCCGGACAACGTAGACGATAGCCGGAAGCGTATGCTGGATATATTTCAGGAAAGGTTTGGTGACATCATGATGCTGCCTGCCGCTGCGATAATTGAGCACAATATCGTCTGCGCGGACGCGCTCAAGCTGATGAAAATACTGCAGGACGCTGTTGACTGGGACGATGGTATCAGAAGATATAATGACAAGTGATAACTGTCCGTGGGTGTGGGTTATTGAGTTCGAGAGAGTGGAGGTGCAGAATGAAAACTAACCGACAATGGGTTGAACAAAACGGCTGCTATGAGCTTCATTTCGCGAAATTCGAAAAAGACGAGATCGTGTTAAAGTTCGTCCCCGATAAGGAAGATAAAACCTGCTTCTGGTATGTGTCTGAGGATTTAAAAGTTGAATATGACTGCGAATACTTTGATAGTCTGGAAGAAGCTAAGGAGGAATTTGAACTGAAGTATGAGGCTTTCCTCGAAGATCAAGCAGAGTATTATGAGTCCCTACTGGAACAGTGGAATGAGGTGGTGCAGGAATGAGCAAAATTCGTGACGAAATCAAAGACGAAATGTCTCTCTGCGACAGAGAGATCCGTAAAGCTAGAGAAGAAATAATCCGCTGGCAAGAGCGCTCAAATCTTTATGGGGACAGGAAAACCATGCTGTTCGGATTGCTTCAGATAATCGAGAGCGACGAAAAGGAAGTCGAGAAACAGGACGAATCACATAGCAAGCCGCATATAACCCCTGAAATCGAGGGAAACGGGAAAAGTTATCTTATTATTGATAGCGTGGCTCGTTGCCCTAGAAAGGAGGAGCTTAATGAGCAAAATTGAATTGAAGCCGTGCCCGTTTTGTGAAGCCTTTGGTATGTCAAAAAGGCTCGATGAGCAAACCGAAATAGTTGATAACGATTTTTCTCACAAATACACTGCGGCATTAGTTTCCGAAACATATTACAAAGGGAACCTAAGAGGACAATCGAAACATTGCGGTTATGAACTTAGATATTGCCCTTCGTGCGGCAAGTCATTACAGGTGTCTGACAACAAATCAAACCACCAATCTTGCAAGAAGTGTAAGTATTACACTCCAGATCCGGGCTACCGCGATGGCGACATGGGAAATTGTCGATATCTCGAAAAAATCTGGGAGAAGCCATTTTACGTAAACGAAGATAGGACAGAATGTGAACATTTCCAAGCTGCTGAAAGGATACATGAAAATGGCGATGAAACATGATCTTGAAAACCTTGACGCTGGTCAGCTTGAACTCATGTGGAGTATGATGCGGCTGAGAAAAGGCGGCGCAACAAAGAGCGACGTTCAAGAGCTTAAAGGATACCTTGACGCTATCCGGCAGGCAATAATCCAGAAGACAGGCGGTGAACAGGCTCAATCAAGCTCCGCTTCTGTGCCTTTTTCTGATGTGGGTACATATTTCAACATGGCTATCGTAGGTGCGCTGTGGTTGAGAGTTACGGGAGCACTTGACGAATTAGAGAATATTTTGCCGGATAAGGAGGCCTGACAATGCGTGAGATTTTATTCCGCGGGAAGCGGGAAGATAACGAAGAATGGGTTGAGGGCGATTTGCTGAAATACGAAACTGGACAAACGGCTATATTAAGCGGGTTTTCAAGATATGGTTTTGAAGCAACAGAGATTTATCTAAGAAATAAGGTTATCCCCGAAACCGTCTGCCAGTACACCGGGCTTACCGACAAGAACGGCAGTAAGATTTTCGAGGGGGATATACTGAAAATAGCAAAAGCCATGGACGGAATGGGAGGTTATTATGACCCTCCGCTTGATTATCCTGTTATTGTGGTCGTGAAATGGGATTAACATTACGATTAAGGACAGGGAGATGTGATAAAGAAGTTTGCATTTCAGAAAAAAATCCACTAACTGCAAACAAAAATCCACATTTCGCAAACGAGATTCCACGATTCGCAAACAAAAATCCACAGATTGCAAACAAATTCCACGTTCTGCAAACAAAATTCCACGAAGTGCAAACAAGAATAGTCCACATTTTGCAAACAAAATCCACGAACCGAAAACAAAAGTTTTCATTTTGCGGACAAAAGTTTTCATATTGCAAACAGATTTGGAGGTGAAACAGAATGGCTAAATACACCTTTGAGATAGAAAAGGTCGATAACGGCGAAAAGGTAGTACGGAGTTTCAACAGCGACCACGCCGAAACTGATATCCTGTTTTTGATGGATATGCTTGGTGGTGCCGTGATTACAGTCGCTTTGCGTCAGATAAACGAAGGCGAAATCACTGAATTAAAAGTAAACCGCGACAAGGACGGGTCTGTTCATGTGTCCATTACAGGCGCACAAGACCGCATTTTCGCGAAAGTCTGGAGGGGTGATAATGGCTGAATACATAGAGCGAGAACAAGTAATGCAGGCTATCGATAATATCCGAAACATATATAGCGAAGCTAAAAACTTTGTCGCCGTTTCAGCAGTAGATAACGTGATTGGAGAAATTGTTGATGAAGTTCAAGCCGCCGACGTCGCGCCGGTGGTGCATGGGCAATGGGCGCGGATTGACGACCCCGAATTTGTGTGCGGTGATTTTGAGTGTTCAAAATGTTTCCACCGTGAATATAAAGTTGATACAGATGATTTAATGCCAGGCATAAATTGTCTGTTTTACTGCCCCAACTGCGGCGCTAAGATGGACGAGGAGGATAAGGTATGAAAGTTAGCGACTGTAAAAAATGCAAACATTGCGAACGAAGAAAGTGGGTTACGTCATATAAGCCTAATGGTTATCACGAAATAGGCATAAGCCACGTTTATGCGTTCTGCACACTACACAAAATGCGCTGTTCAACTATAAAAAACTGCGGCGCTAAGATGGACGAGGAGGCTACCGATGGAAGATAACGAACAATGGAAATCCGGTGGGAACTGTTCTAAGTGCAGGAGAAAGTCATACTGCAAGAAAGCGTGTTCTGCTTCTAAGAAAGCGCTTCGGCGAGATATTATGCGGGATTTTGCACGAACAGAAGCAGACAGCGCAATGCTTGCAATCAGCGCAAGTGCGAAAGCTGCGACCGGGTATTCTTATTTGACAGATGAGGAGGCAAGCGATGCTTAAAATTGACCATAAAATGCTCGACGTATACAAGGCTGATGTGCATTATTCTGAAATTGCAAATGTTGTTGTGCGTTGCAGAAAGTGTGACACAAAGCTAAGAACATACTATGCCGAAGATAGGTTATATGCTGTAAAGTGCGGATACTGCGATTATATCGCACTTGTTAAAGCAGGAAGCCCATCGGAAGCTGCAATGGCGGTTGGTTATTCGGACGAGGAGGAAACTCATGACAAAAGTTGACAGCGAACAATGGAAATCCGGTGGCAACTGCTCTATATGCAGGAGAAAGGTAACTGATATATGAATATTAAAGAAGCACTTGATGTGTTAAAGGCTGATTCGGTACCCAAACCAAGTTCAATTTCAGAACTGCTTGAACCGAGAATAGTTGTTCCGTATATACCAAGCTTTCCAAGAGAGCGAATTTCGGAAGCGGAAAAGGAAGTGCTGTACGCTGCAAGGAGAGGCAAGCTCGGAATATCAATCAACGAATTTGCTTCCGAAGTACATGAGAACGCCAAGAATCACGGCTGGTGGGACGAAGAACGCAGATTCGGCGAACTTATTGCGCTGTGTCATTGCGAGCTTTCCGAGGCTCTTGAAGAATACCGTAAAGGTCAACTTCTGGTTGGAACATATCATGGCGAGGACGGAAAGCCTGAGGGCATACCTGTGGAGCTGGCAGATGTAATCCTGCGCATACTTGATATGTGTGGACGATACGGTATCGATATTGGCTCGGCAATCGCGGAGAAACATGAATACAACAAGACAAGGCCGTACAAGCACGGTGGGAAGGTGATCTGATATGCTGAATAATGTGACAGTTCAGGGGCGACTGTGCGCTGATCCTGAACTCAGGCAGACGCAGAGCGGCACTTCGGTAGTACGTTTCCGGATAGGGTGCAGCAGAAATTACAAAAATCCAAACGGTGAGTATGACAGCGATTTTATCTCAGTAACCGCATGGAAAGGTACCGCTGATCTAATCGCAAAACACTTCCATAAGGGTGATATGCTCATCGTGGAGGGTTCGATCAGATCAGGCAGCTACGATGACAAGGACGGAAAAAAGGTATACACCACTGAGATCGAGGCGCATTCAGTGTACTTCTGCGGAAGCAAGCCGAAAGCGAATGACAGCGGGTATTATCCGGACGAGCCGCCGGCGCCGCCGATGAATACAAAAACGGGGGGAAGCGCCGCATTTGATACGGCAGGAACGGACGACGATTACCCTTTCTAAGGAGGAGCGAATGCAGCATATTGAGGACAATGAGCAGATGACTCTTTTCCGGTGGGCGCAATTCCAGTCCGGGAAATATCCGGAACTTGAGCTTATGTTCCATGTACCGAACGGCGGCAGACGCGATAAGCGGGAGGCGGCGCGGTTCAAGGCAATGGGAGTAAAGCCGGGTGTATCGGATATATTCCTGCCGGTGGCGCGCGGCGGGTATCACGGCCTGTTCATTGAGATGAAAGCGCCGGACGGACGAGCCTCGGCGGAGCAGAAGAAATTCGTCAATGCCGTCAGAGAGCAGGGATACCGGGCGGAAGTGTGCTTCGGCTGGGAGCAGGCTTCACAGGTGATACTGGACTACATAGGAGGAAAATAATGATAATCAAGAAAATCGCTAAAATGTGCCGGGAAAGAAAAACGCTTCTCAGCACCTACTTCAGAGGGACGACGCTATGGGTCGGGACGTATTCCGCGCTTTATGCGCTGAACGGACTGCCGGATATGACAGGCGCACAGATAGCCGTGATGTTCGATTTCAGCGACAAGCTTCAGAAAGATATCAACTACACCAATGCCGATATATTAGATCTGCCGATCTCGCAGGAATTCGCCGGAGAAATACGCCTTGATGAACCCGACGAGGTAATTGTGAGCGGCAGTGAGGTCAAGGTATTCAGATATGGAGAAAGAATATTGTTCTGCGACGCCGATCTTTTTGAACCGATGAAAGACCTCAATGAAAATGTGGGCTTGTTCTACTACCTGAGAAAGTGGCGCGGTTCTGATATCATTGCAGTTCATTCGGGACTTGAGCTTGTAGCTCTGATAATGCCGCGGCTGATGCAGCTGGACTCAATGAAAGATTGGTGCGACAAGCAGCGCCAGCTTATCGTGGATATCGAAAGCTATGTTGCGCAGATTGCCCTTGAGCAGACCGAAGAGGCTGATGAAAATCAGATGACGATTGAGGGCAGAGATGAATGAAAGTATTGAAGAGATCTTAAAAAAAGCTGGCATTTACAGCGATGAACTTTGCGGCGCGTTAGAGAAAATCGAAAGATTGTCCACACGTTCCTACAATGAGGTTCTTCATAATGTATTAAATTCTTTCATAGATAATTCGATGAATAAGCTTGCAGATGTCTGTTCTTGCGATGAAAACCGCGCCATTGAACGCAATGAAAGCTTCAGGCTGTTTGTGAAAAAACGCATTGGGAAGCGTAGCAGGAACAGAAACAAGTCAAGGAGGAAGAGATAATGCATACGGTTAAAGAAGCTATGGAAAAAGCTACTCCGCTGCGGCCGAAAGCGGTAACGAGCGGCTCATTCGGGGCTTGCCCTCGGTGTGAGAACCTTGTAAGTCGGTTTGAAGAAGCTACGGGAAATCGTGAGATCAAGTACTGCAAGTGGTGCGGTCAGGCGCTTGAATGGAGGTGCGACAATGACATCTAAGGATGAGAAGATCGCGTATCTTCGTGCTCAGATCGAACAGAAAAAATCCGAGAGAAACAGGATCTGCAAGCAGCTGAAAAAGCTTAGGCAGAAGCTGAACCAGGCAGAACGTGAGGAGGCAGGAGAAAATGGACTGGCTGGCGCAGGCACAGATCATTGCCGAAGAGATATGCCGGAAATATAAGCAGATAGACAGCTCTCTTGCAGACGGAGCGGCGCAGGAGGCGGTAATGCTTTACGAGCTATGTCCTAAGCTCAGAAAATGGAGATTTGAGGGGTGGATCAGCCACCGGATATGGGTGGCGCATCTTCTCAGAAAGCAGGAAAAGGCAGGGACACTTATACAGGAGGTAGATTCTGAAATGTCAAATAACCCAAAGCTTACGCAGGATATAAAGGACAAGATCATACATGACGTGTCGTCCGGCTTATCTCATAAGCAGGTAGCGGCAAAATACAGTGTGGGGCTCAGCACAGTTTCTCACCTTACACAGGGCATAAAAAAGCCGAAGATATCTCAGGAGGTCAAGGACGGCATCGCCAAGGACATAGCTTCAGGTATGAGCAAAGAACAGACTGCGAGAAAGTACAATGTGAGCGTGGCCTCGGTGCGGAAATACTCCGGCGCAGAAAAGCAGGAAAGCGGCGACGGGTTTATTGTAGCCGAAGAGCTTGCTGCCGATGATCGGGCAAGGCTTACCGAGGAGATCACCGAGCTGACAAACGATCCAGCCGGCACGGCGTCTCAGATTATTCATGAAAATGACGAAGAACAAAGGGCTGAACCTGCGGTGGAGAGCACCGAAGATATTCGAAAAGTGGCTTTATGCTTAGAGATGTTCGTGCGGGAGCATATTCACGGTGATTTTATGATCAATATTTCGCGGAATGACGGTATAGTCAGTATCAGCGCCGTTGTTGGTGAAGAGGAGATCGCTTTAAAGCTGAAAGACCGCTGAGGAGGATTTAGTCCGGCCGGCGGCAAGGATATTTTACGAACAGGAGGTATCAAAATGGATTTTGCAAACGATTGCAAGCGCTGCGAGGAATGCGAGGAGCTGAGCAAGCGGGTTTCTGGCTTATGGGACGGCGTTGACGAGAACGGAAACGATGTGAGCGGCTGCTTTTATGTGTGCGATAATTCGGAGTGCGCTATAAAGCAGGAACGCGACAGGAAGATATCCGAGGGAAAGTCTGAACGGCTTCGGACTATCGAACAGAACGAAGCAGCAGGGACGGACGCGAGAAAACTCAGGAAAATGAGAAGGGACGCTAACTGTACGCTGAGAACTGCGGCGGAGATAGCAGGGATATCGGTGGGGGAATACAGCGCGATGGAATGTGAAAGGCAGGTTATCCCGATGAATATATTCGAGGGAATGAGGTTCGTTTTTATGCTTATGCAGAAGATGCGGGAGAATGGGAGGAAGTAATGAATATCAAGCGTGGAGAGATCTATTACATAGAATATCAGGCATACGGCGCAAAGGAACTCCGTGCCGGACGTCCGGCGGTGGTTGTTGGAAATCCGGAGCTGTCAGAGAAAACTGGAAATGTAGCGGTGGTCTATCTTTCGACAAGCCCTGACGCTGACCTGCCGACACATATAGCAGTGAGAGCGACCGGGCGGCTGTCGTACATCATGTGCGAAACGGTAGCAAACGTATCGCTGGAGCGGTTCGGGAAGCTGTCAGGAGTATGTCCGGCAGACGTATTGCAGCAGATAGACCTTGCTTTGGTCAAGTCGCTTGGTCTGGAACATCTGCTTACCGCGCCTGTTTCGGTGAGCGGCGCTTCTGAGCAGGGGAATGAAGAGTATGATCATATTCTTGCCAAATGCGAAGATCTGGAGCAGAAGATTGAGGATATGGACGAGGAATATGAGCGCATGGGCAAGGAATGGGGCGAAATGCGGCTGAGAATGGAGCTTGCTGAGGAAAAAGCAAGGATATACCATGAGATGTATGACGGGCTGCTCGGTCTGCTTAACAAGAGGAAGGGCGAAGATGGGACTGTATGAGGATTTTCAGGAACTTCTTGCTTCAAGGTATAGCCCGGAGGATACGTCTGTCATACTGAATATGCTCCGTGTTGTCGGGAATGATTACACCTTCGAGAAGCAGGAGACTGCTTTGTCAACAGAAGTCGGAGATGATACCGAGGCGCTGATCAAGAGCTTTCTTTGTCAGAAGCTCGTTGAGGGGCTGTCAAAACGCTCAATTGAGTACTACGACGGGACTTTGCACAGGATATATGAACGCACTAAAATTCCGCTTAGACTTATGACAAGCGATAAAGTTCTGGCTTATCTTGCGCAGAGGCAGCTTATGGACGGAGCTTGCGCAACAACAAGGAACAACGAACTCAGGGTTATGAGGACGTTCTACTCCTGGGCTGTCAGCAACGAGGCAGTTGTGCGAGATCCAACGCTTAAGGTAAAGGCTATCAAGTGCGCCAAGGTTGTGAAAAAGCCTTTTTCGGAGATGGAACTGGAAAAGCTCCGGATTGAAGCTGAGAAGAAAAAGAGCCCGCTGAAATGGTGTGCAATAATTGAAGTGCTTGCTTCAACAGGCTGCCGGGTATCGGAGCTTTGCGGATTGAACCGGTCGGACATAGAAGGAGACCGGGCAATTGTACACGGAAAAGGCAGCAAGGACAGGTTCGTGTACCTGAATGCACGCGCGCAGATCGCGCTCGCCAGATATCAGGATTCTCGTCAGGACAATTTCCCAGCATTATTCATCGGCGAACCCGCCGGCGGGAAAGGTATCACAGAACGCATGACAATTGGCGGTGTTGAATCGGGAATCAGAGAGCTTGGGAAAAAATGCGGCATTGAAAAAGTCCACCCGCACAGGTTCCGCAGAACTACCGCTACGCTGGCTCTGAACCGTGGAATGCCTATTGATCAGGTTTCAAAAATGCTGGGACACGAACAGCTTTCCACCACTCAGATATATGCGCAGACCAGTGAGGAAAATCTGGCAGTGTCGCATAAGAAGTTTGTGACATAAAAAGGCGGTGAAAATATTGTGGAACGATTGACCACCACGTTGACTGTGGGATCATATAAAAGCGCTAAGTTGCTATGTGATGAAAAACAGGCTGCACAGCGGCTTGCTGAATATGAAAACACCGGTCTACTGCCGCAGGAAATACTTGCCTTAAAGGGCGAGATTCAGCGCTTGAAAAACGACCTTAAAGCCTGCGGAAAAAAACGCACAAAGAGGACGACAGGTATTGATATAGAAGGATTCAGAAAATGGCTTCGATATCACGAACAGCTTTCCGATAACACAGTGTATACTTACACGATTCAACTATCATACTTTGCTGAGCTGTACGATGAGGTTACCGAAGAAAACGGTTACGAATGGAGAGAGTCCTTGTCAAAACAGTGGTCCCCTAAGACTGTTAATTCAAAGATGATAGTTCTTAACAAATATCTGAAATATATTGGTAATAACGACCTGAAATTCAGACAAGTCAAGATAACCAAATCCTTTTCAACAGAACACGTAATATCAAACGAGCAGTACGAAACGCTGCTGACGTTTTGCGAAGAAACAGGGAGAGTGCGTGATTCATGCTTAATAAAAATCCTCGGTAGGACAGGGTGCCGAATAAGCGAGGCGCGAAGCATGAAGCGGTCTGACCTCGAACGAGGATATGCAGTTGTCAAAACAAAAGGCAATAAATACAGAGATATCCTTTTCCCCAAGAGCCTTATCGACGAAATAAAGCCGTTTTACGATGAAAACGGGCATGAATACTTATTTTACAACGCTCATTCAAAAACGGACAAGCCTGTCACCACGCACGGATTCAGCTCACAGTTGAAAAAACTTGCTGAAATGTCTGGAATACCTCAGGAAGTTGCATACCCTCATTCGTTCAGGCATATGTTCGCGCGAAACTGCCTTGATAAAGGTATGAACATATCGCAGCTCGCAGACCTGCTTGGACATGAAAGCATAGGCACGACCGCTATTTATACCCGATTAAGTAGAGAACAACAAATTGATTTAGTAAACACGAAGGTGAATTGGTAATGGCAAAGATGTATTCCGGTAGAAATTCAGCGTTTGTAAAGCTGATTTCTTCGATGACCAACAGATATCAGACATGGGAGATATGGGCAGATTTCATCACTATGGTAGCACTGGCTTTATCCTAGCCGCTGGATTTCCGGGAGGACAGGGAGAAAAGATATCTCGACACGGCATCTAAGCACAGCCGGGAGGAACTAAACAATTTCGTCAGAATGTCGAAAATGCTGACAGAGTCTTTTGAGAATGACAGAGATCAGGATCTTCTTGGCAGCCTGTACATGGAGCTAGATCTTGGAAACCACTGGACGGGGCAGTTTTTCACGCCATACAATGTATGTAAGGCTATGGCTCAGATGAACACATACCAGGCAGTTGATCTTATCAATGAAAAAGGCTATATCACCATGAATGACTGTGCCTGCGGCGCGGGGGCTACGCTTATCGCCGGGGTGAATTCGGTGCAGGAGCGGCTTAGAAAAGCAGGATCACCGCTGAATTTTCAGGATCATGTGCTTGTCGTAGCGCAGGATCTTTCCGAAATAACCGCGCTGATGTGCTACATACAGCTTTCACTGCTGGGTATTGCAGCGATAGTAAAGGTTGGGGATAGCATAAAAGACCCATTCAATTATGACGTTCTTGCCGCGCCGCATGACGATAATCTATACTTCACGCCTATGTATTTCAGCGACGTGTGGAACGGAAGAAAAATGGCTCATTTTTTGGATATGGTTTTGAAACCATCAGGCACAAGAAAGAGCCAGTCCGGTTCTGGTAAGATTGATCTTAGTGATCTGATATAGGAGGTGATCGTATGAATAATCCTTATACTGCAATGATTATCCCGGGCATGATTTCATACATGGCGGAGCAGCCAGTAGTGGCGCGGCGGGAATATACCGATGATCCTATGCGCTCTGCCGGGGCAAAGAGGTTCAAGAAGAACAAGAAGAAAAGCCGCATTGCTGCGGCTTCAAAGAGGAGGAACAGGAAGAGAACATGAGCAGGAACACGACAGGGACAGCGGAGGAAAAGGCGGTACATAAGGAAGCTACACGGCTCCGTAAAATGACGGATATTCAGCTTGTGACCGCATTTCGTCAGGCAAAAGAAAGCGGAAAGCCGGACAAGAACCCAGCGCAGGAGCTTATTGACGGACTGATCGGCGGCGAGTGTCCCGGCATCGGGGCGGGTATTGCAGGTAAAGTAGCGTCATACGCTTCAAAAAAAGGCTTGATTTGAAAAAATCAGCCGCACGGAGGGTGTTTTGAGATATCTGCTGTTATTCGACAAGCTGACAGCCAAAAAGCCCACGCATTACTGCGAGGTACATAGATGCAGGGTGACTAAGCATATATCAAAGAAAAAGTGCTGGAAATGCAGGAGGCTGAAGCCGATGAACGCGGCGTATGCGGAGGAGATAAAAAGGGGGAAGTAAGATGCAGGCACATACAAGAGAGCTTTTCCGGGAAATATTCGGCAGGATGAAGCCGCCGCCAACGCTTACATTGTCACAGTGGGCGGATAAATACAGGCGGCTTTCATCGGAAAGCTCCGCCGAACCGGGACGCTGGAGGACGGACAAGGCACCATATCAGCGGGAGATCATGGACGCGGTGACAGATCTCACAGTCAGCAAGGTAGTGGTGAAGTCTGCTGCTCAGGTAGGAAAGACGGACGCTCTTATACTGAACCCTATCGGATACTACATACACAACGATCCGTCACCGATAATGGTGCTTCAGCCGACTTTACAGATGGCTGAGACCTTTTCAAAGGACAGGCTTTCGCCCATGATAAGAGATACCCCGGTTCTGTCTGACAAGATCAATGAAAAGAGCCGAACAAGCGGAAACACGATACTCCAGAAAATATTCCCCGGCGGTCATGTGACTATGGTCGGAGCGAATTCGGCGGCTTCGCTGGCGTCCCGTCCTATCCGCATACTGCTTGCGGACGAGGTGGACAGATATCCGATAACTGCCGGCAACGAGGGAGATCCGCTTCTGCTTGCTATGAAGCGTCTGACTACATTCTGGAACAAGCGTATAGTGTGTGTATCTACTCCGACTATAAAGGGAATGAGCCGGATCGAGCTTGAATATGAGAACAGCACACAGGAGGAATGGAACGTCCCTTGTCCGCACTGCGGAGAGTTTCAGCCTCTTTTATGGTCGCAGGTTCAGTTCAACAAGGAAAATCTTGACGAGATCAATTATATCTGCGAAAAATGCGGCACTGTCTGCTCAGAGGCGGATTGGAAAGAGCAATACATAAAAGGAAAGTTCGTGGCTGCTTTCCCGCGTCGAAAGGTCAGGGGCTTTCACCTTAATACTCTGGCGTCAATGTTCGTAGACTGGCGGGAGATAGTGGAGAAGTTCCTTGAAGCGAACGAAAAGGCGAAGCAGGGGAATATAGAACCTTTGAAAACATGGACTAATACCGAAATGGGCGAAACATGGGAGGAAAAGGGCGAACAGCTTGATTATGAAGAGCTTTACAAGCGCCGGGAAAAATATGGCTGTGAAGTCCCGAACGAAGTTCTTATGCTTACCGCCGGTGTGGATACTCAGGACAACCGCTTTGAAATCGAGGTAGTAGGCTGGGGAGTAGGAAAAGAGAGCTGGGGTATAAAATACCATGTAATGTACGGCGATCTCAAAAAGCCGGATATCTGGAACGAGCTGGGGGAATTCCTTTCCCAGGAGTTTCACAAAGCGGACGGCACTCCGATGAGGATACGCTGTACCTGCATGGACTCCGGCGGACATTTCACCAATGAAGTATACCGCTTCTGCAAGGCGCGGCTTTCGCAGGCGGTATATGCTATAAAGGGCGTCGGTGGCACGAATTACCCTTACATCAACCGCCCGACTACCTCTAACCGCGTAAAAGTTCAACTGTTCAAGATCGGAGTAGACACCGGAAAGACGGTTTTGTTTCAGCGGCTCCAGGTGACGGACGAGGGCCCGAATTTCTGCCACTTTCCGCGGGATAAAGGCGCGGGATATACCTTGGAGTACTTCCGCGGTCTTACAGCGGAGCAGGCTGTCATGACCTACGTCAAAGGAAAGGCGATAGTGGAATGGAAGCTGCGGGATCCCTCTTATCGGAGGAATGAGCCGCTTGATATTCGGAACTACGCTACCGCGGCGCTGGAGATCGTGAACCCGACACTTAAAGAGCCGGGTAAGAAATCCAGATCTGCGAAAAGAGGGCGGCGGACAGTATCCGGAGGCATTGAATAGCGCTTTGCATTTGATTTCAAAAAAACGCATAAATCAAATAGTTATTTCCCGCCTACGGTCGTCCGTGGGCGGTTTTTTCTGCGCTGTCTTCAATACCGAAAACGGCACTTTTTTATTGCGCAAAACCGCATTTTTCAGCCATTTTTCCGCACCCCGGCGCACATGCTGTATTTTATAATTTTAATGGATAACCAGATAAAAAGGAGGGCTTGCATGAGCGCAATAAGCCTTGATACGGCAAAAAAGAAACTGGAAACATGGCTTGAAGCGGAAGAAGCGCTTTCGACAAGCCAGAGCTACACTGTCGGGACGCTTACCCTTACAAGGGCGGATCTCGGACAGGTTCGTAAAAATATTGAATTCTGGGAGAAGAAGGTCACAGAGCTTGAGCGGCGAGGCGGCAGAAACCGCATTTATAACGTAATTCCCATGGATTGAGGTGAACAGCGTGAACGTATTAGACAAGGTGATCGCCGCTGTGTCTCCTCAAACGGCGGTAAAACGGGCGGTGGCGCGGGCACAGCTTGAATTCATAGATTCCGGCTATGGGAACTACGGCGCTTCACATTCTCGGAACTCAATGCGCGGCTGGAACTGGCTGGGCGGGTCTGCTGACGAGGATATCCATGATAACCTTGACGTATTAAGGCAGCGCAGCAGGGATCTTTATTCAGGAGTGCCCATGGCTTCCGCGGCGCTGAAAACAATGCGCACGAACGTTGTAGGACAGGGGCTTCGGCTTAAATCACAGATAGATTTCAAATACCTTGGTATCAGCGAGGAACAGGCGAGGGAAATTGAGTCTGTAATTGAGCGTGAATTCGCACTATGGGCGGACACACCGGACTGCGACGCAGAGAGGATCGATAATTTTTACGAGCTTCAGCAGCTCGCTTTCCTTAACTGGCTTATGAGCGGAGATGTGCTGGCGCTTATGCCGTTGAAAAAGCGTGCCGGAAACCCCTATGAGCTGACGGTGCAGCTTATTGAAGCGGACAGGATCTCCACACCTGACAACGAGAAATTCAATGAGAATATCGTGAGCGGCGTGGAGCGGGATAAGACCGGAGAGGTAGTCGCCTACTGGATATCGAAAAAACACCCGCTTGCAAGCGATTGCAATTTCAAAAACGAATGGAAGCGGATAAAAGCTTACGGTGACAAAACAGGTCGGAGGAATGCGCTTTTCATCTGCTGCCGTGAACGTATCGGACAGTATCGCGGTGTGCCGTTTATCGCTCCGGTGATAGAAGCCTTGAAGCAGATCGGGCGCTATACAGACGCGGAGATTATGGCGGCGGTCATTTCCGGAATGTTCACTGTATTTATCGAAAAAGACGGAGTATCGGAAGCGCCGCCGTTCGGCGAAGATGATGAACAGGATACTTCTGCGGAACGCACCGGAGCGGGTACAGTCCGTCTTGGAAATGGCGCGATCATTGATCTTCAGGACGGTGAAAAGGCGCACGACATCAACCCCGGACGACCTAACGCTAATTTCAACGGCTTTGTCGAGGCTATATTGTCCCAGATAGGAGCGGCGCTGGAGATACCGTATGAGGTTCTTACAAAGCACTTCTCGAGCAATTACTCTGCCGCAAGGGGAGCGCTGCTGGAAGCGTGGAAGACATTCAAAATGTACAGAAGCTGGCTTGCGAATGACTTCTGTCAGCCCATATTTGAGGAATGGTTCTGCGAGGCTGTGGCAAAGGGACGTATCAGCGCTCCGGGATTTTTCAGCGATCCTCAGATACGGCGGGCATACTGCCGTGCGAAATGGAACGGTCCGACGCAGGGACAGATCGACCCGCTTAAGGAAGTAAATGCTGCGGTGGTTCGGGTTCAGAACGGATTTTCGACTCGTGATACTGAGTCAATGGAGCTTAACGGAAGTACATTCGGTGCGAATGTAAGTCAGCTCAAGACTGAAAACAAGCTGCTGAACGAAGCGGGAGAATTTCCCGCCGGCGATAATTCCGGCGAAGAAAGAGAGGAAAACAGTGATGAAGAATAATCATTTCTGGGAATTCCGCAATGCCGCGGAAAATTCAGAAGATCCTGAGCTGGTGCTTTATGGAGATATCTCCTCTGATACATGGTGGGGGGACGAAGTCACGCCAAAGACCTTTTATGACGAGCTGGAGGCACTTGGTGATATAAAGAGCCTTAATATACGGATAAATTCCGGCGGCGGCGACGTATTCGCCGCATTCGGCATATACAGCCGTATCATTGATCTGAAAAAGAAAGGCGTAGCTGTGAAAGCTACGGTGGACGGCTGGGCGGCTTCCGCTGCAACGATCATCTGCATGGCGGCGGACAAGATCGCCATTCCGGCGGCGGGTGTATTCATGATACACAATCCAAAGGTAGGAACATTCGGGTATTATGGTTCAGACGAGCTGGACAAGCTGTCGGCGGAGCTGAATGTCATAAAGACATCTATCATCGCGGCATACGCAGGAAAGACAGGGAAAAGCACCGAGGATATCAGCAAGGCGATGGACGAGGAAACATGGCTGGACGGCGTTTCGGCGGTTAATTCCGGCTATTGTGACGAGCTGCTGACTGACGCGGCGAAGGTGGAGAACCGGGGCGGTCACATTTATGTAAACTCGGTAGAGATGAAAGATATTCCGGAAGAAGTCCTGAACCGCTTTAGCGGATCACATAATTCAGGAGCAGGTATGGCGGAGGGTGGGGTCCTCGGAAACGGGGACTGCCGCCCGACCTGCGGAAAAGAAGAGCAGGAAGGAGTAAATAACATGGAGATCAAGACAGCGGCGGAGCTTAAGGCACAGTTCCCTGAGCTTTGCGGCGAAATCGAGAATTCCGCAGCAGAAGCGGAAAGAAAGCGTATTCAGGATATCGAGGAAAATGAAGTGAGCGGCTTTGAGGATATCACCGCGGACGCTAAGTTCAAGAACCCGATATCCGCTGAACAGACTGCGGTAAAGTTACTGGCAGCTATCAGAAAGCAGGGCGGCGAATACCTCAATAACCGCGCAAAGGACGTAAGTGACAGCGGTATAAACAGTATCGAGGGGACACCTGTTCCGGATAATAGCGCGGAAGATGACAAGGAGTTCAACGACGCGCTGAACGCTGTATTCAAGGACAAAAAGTAACAGGAGGGCTACAAAATGGCAAGATATGCACCTACGACCTCCGAACTGGAGGGCAAGAATTTCTTTGCGGGAGTGGAATTCCCGCATATCACAGGCAAGAAGACCGCTTCGGCGGCTATCGGGAAATATTCCCCGGTGGTTCTGAACGCTGACGGAAAGCTTGCGGCGGTAACTGCGACAAAGGACGGCAGCGACGATACATACACCACAAACACCACCGGTCTGTACGGCATTACGCTTGAGGCCATTGAGAATGGCGAGGAAGGCGCTGTACTGCTTACCGGCGAGGTGCTGACCTCGGCGCTGGTGCTCGGGGATAACGTTTCTGCGGCGGCGCTTGAAGTTCCGTTCAGAAACATCGGTATTTTCTTAAAGTAACAGGAGGGCAATAACATGGCATTTGATATTTATACACCTACAAGAATTGCCGGGGTTATCAAAAACAAGCCCCCGGTGACTACATTCCTCAAGAAGACTTTTTTCTCGGAGACAAAGGACTTTGTGACTGAGAATGTGAACTTTGACGTCGTTGACGGCGCGCGTACTGTTGCGCCGATGGTAAATCCCAAACTCGGCGGCAAGGTCATCACCGATATGGGATTCAAGGCCATGACCTACACCGCGCCGCTGACAGCGCCGGAGAAGGTCGTCACCGCCGACGAGATGATGAACAGAATGCCCGGTGAGCAGATAAGCTCTAACATCAAGCCGGCTGAACGCGCGGTGAAGAAGCTGGCAGAGGATCTGAACGATCTTGACGAGATGATCACCCGCCGCGAAGAGGTAATGTGCAGCGAGGTACTTTTCACCGGCAAGGTGAATATCAAGGGCGAGGGCGTTGATGAAGTCATCGACTACGGCTTCACCAACAAGGAGTCGCTTACTTCGACAAAGAAGTGGAGCGCTTCCGGCGCTGACCCGCTGGCAGATCTGGAAAGATGGCAGAGAACCATATCCAAGGACGGTCACATCAAGGCAAATATCTGTATCATGTCCTGGGACGCTGCTGCGGCATTCCTCAGAAACGAATCAGTACAGAAGATGCTTGACATCAAGAACTACAACATCGCGGTGATCGCGCCCACTGAGATAAAAGAGGGTGTGAACTTCGTCGGAACTATCCCGTTCCTCGGACTTTCCATCTACACATACGATGAATACTACGACGACGACTGGAGCGAAAAGGGCAAGGTCACCACAAAGCCCTTCGTACCTGCCGGCACAGTGGCGCTTATCTCCACGCATGCCCGGTTCACCATGCTGTACGGCGCGATCAACCGCTTCGATGAGAAGACACAGGCGCCCTACACCTTCATGGGCGATCGCTTCGGCGAGAGCTTCCTTGAGAACAACAACACAGTGAGAAAGCTTCGTCTTTCCTCCAGACCGCTTGCTGTTCCTCATCAGCTCAAGAGCTGGTTCGTTGGAACCGTGCTGTAATGGACTTCCGGGCGGCTTTTGAAAAAGACCTTGCGTCTGTATTCCACAATTCGGCGGAATTTTCCGAAACAAAGGAGATCTGGTACAACGGCGTGATATATGAAGTTCACGCCGTGGTATCAGAGTACAAGCCGGAGTCATACGAGGGAAGAGATTCACGACGGAATGGACGGACATTCGGGGACGGGATATATTCGGTGCAGAAGATCGCATATATCCCATTCTCCGCGCTTGGATTCCTGCCGTCAATCAGCAATCGGATAGAAATAGACGGAACAGGATACGACATCAAATCTTCAGAGGTCTTGCAGGGAAAAGAGATCGTGCTGATACTGGAAAGGTATGATGAATAGTGGAGATATCGACCGAACAGCTTGAGCGGACGCGGAGTATGCTGGGTTCTCTGCCTGGGAACAAGGTCAAGGCGGCTCTGACGAATGCGGCGAACCGCGCTATGATAACCGCGCGGAGCGTGGCATGGGAGGCTACAAAGCAGACATACACGGTAAAGCGGACGGCATTCTACCGGGATACCCGCATTCATGTATACCGCGCGAACAATCAGTCAATATCTGCGGCGGTGACGTTCAGCGGATATCTCATTCCCCTTATCGACTTTAACGTAAAGGGCTACCGTTCACATGAAAAGCGCGGGGTCAGGCTGCTTAAAGCAGAGGTGCTGAGCGGACTTCCGAAGGATCTCCGGCACGCTTATAAAGCGAACCTCGGGAAATACGGAGAAGCCATATTTGAGCGGCTTACCCCAGCACGGGACAGCTCACAGCAGCTTTACGGCCCGGCGGCGGCTCACATGATCGACAATCCGGCGGTGCTCAGGCAGATGGACGAGGCGGCGAAAGATACCTTTGACAAGCGTCTTGATCACGAGATAGACCGTATACTGAGAGGATATGGAACATGAACAACATACCGGGACAGACACCCATTGACCTGCTGAATGCCCTCTGCGAGCTTTGCAGTGATGCCACAAAGGATATAGCACTTCCGGTTAGACCGGAAAAAGCCGGCGCTGAAAGCTCTGAACGTGCGCCAAAGATATATCGCATGGATCTTCCCAAGAAAGAGGACGATACCAAGCAGGTACCGTATATCATCGTGCAGGTGCTTTCTGGAACGGACGTTCAGAAGCCGGGAGAACAGCCGGACTGCGGGTGCGGGGTAAGGATAGTATTCGGTGTTTACTCCGAGGATATGGGCGAGGGGCGGCTGAACGTCCTGAACCTTATTCACCGGGTAAGAGCGGAGCTGCTCCGGCGGCGGGCGATCGGCGGGAACTTTCTGCTTTCAAAGCAGATAGACTGGGCGATTGATCCGGCGAACACTGCGCCCTATCACTTCGGCGAGATGATCATGAGCTTTGAGATGCCGCCGTTAATGCCGGATATACCGGATTTTATCACGACCGGTGATATAAAAAGCAGTACGAACATTTTTAACAGAGAGGAGGAGCTTGATTGGCTAAGAAAAACATAGAAGCAGTGGAAGCAGAGAGCGGCGCGGAAGAAATGACCGTATCTTCCACAAGCGATGTGACTGAAGAAGCCGCGGTGCAGGACGTGTCTTATGAACCGGCGTCCGGCGATACGGCAGAGCAGGAGAGCGGCGTCAAAGAATATCCGGCGGTGCTGGTATACATAGGCCCGACGATATTCCGCACGGCGCTCATTTCAGGCAGGGTGTTCATCACTCACGGGTCGCCGATAGACGATATCCTGACAGATGAACTGAGGAAGTATCCTCTGGCGCGTCAGATGTTCGTCACACCAAAAGAAGCGGCTGAAGCGCTCAAGAAGATACACGACACAGGAACGGCGCTGGGGAATGCTTACAAGCAGCTTTCCGGCGGCTGATAGATTTTTAGGAGGTTAAGAAAATGGCTTATTATCATGGCATAAAGACCAGTGAAAAGGCGTCCTCCATCGCCACCCCGGCAAAGGCGGCGGTGGGTATCACCTTTGCGGTTGGAACAGCTCCGGTGTACATGGGCGAGGGCGGAGTTAATACACCCGTGCTTGCCAGAAGCTATGCTGAAGCAGTGGAAAAGCTCGGATATTCAGACGACTGGGGCAGCTTCACGCTGTGCGAAGTGATGAAGACGCACTTTGCGCTTTACGGAGTTTCTCCTGTCGTTTTCGTCAATGTACTGGATCCGGCGACACACAAGAGCGCGGTCACCAGTGAGGAATACACGCTGGTGGACGGACGGGCAGAACTTCCGGATACTGCGATCAAGTCCAGCTTGGAGGTAAAGGCTACCTCCAGCGGAAACACGCTTACAGAGGGCACTGACTATACCGCATTCTATGACGGCGGCAAGCTTATTGTCGAAAAGCTTTCCGGCGGCGCTATCACTGGCAGCACGGTATATATCGGCTATGACAAGGCTGATATCAGCAAGGTGAACAGCGATGACGTGATCGGCGGAATTGACGTAAGCACCGGAGCAAAGAAGGGTCTGGAGCTGGTGAACTCCGTATTTTCAAACTACGGCATAGTTCCGGAGCTTATCATCGCGCCGGGCTTCTCTGACGACAGCGCGGTAGCGGCGGTAATGCAGGCTAAGGCGAACAGTATATGCGGACTGTTCAAGGGAAAGGCGATCATTGACGCAGACTGCAAGACGGTAAAGAAGTATTCAGATGTGATCGACTGGAAGTCGGACAAGAACATCAGCGGAGAAAATCAGATCCTCTGCTGGCCTATGGTATCGCTTGGCGGTGTGAAATATCACCTTTCCTCGCACATAGCGGCGCTTATGGCGCAGGTGGACAGCGAGAACGGCGGAATTCCCTCCGAGTCGCCCTCCAACAAGGCAGTGCAGGCAGACAGCACAGTGCTTGCGGACGGTACTGAGGTGATCATGGAGCTGTCGGACGCGAACGTGCTGAACAGCAAGGGTATCGTGACGGCAATGAACTTCAACGGACGTTTTGCCCTGTGGGGAAACGAAACAGCCTGCTTCCCGGCAAGCACCGATGTGAAGGACTACTTCATTCCGGTGAACAGAATGTTCGGATATGTGGCGCAGAGCCTTATCCTCACATTCTGGTCAAGGCTTGACAGCAAGATGTCGCGGCGGCTTATTGACTCGGTGGTAGACACCGTGAACATCTGGCTTAACGGCTTAAAGACGGCGGAGCACCTGCTCGGCGGCCGTATTGAGTTCATTTCGGACGAAAATCCCACAACGGATCTTATGGCAGGAAAGCTGAAATTCCACTTATACATCACGCCGCCCTCTCCTGCAAAGGAAATGGAATTCACGCTGGAATATGACGCGGACTATGTTTCTGCGGCGCTCGGCGGCTAAAAGGAGGACTAAATTATGGCTGAATTTTCTGAGGTAATAAAGTGCTTTGCCATGTACGAGAATGCAGTGGATTTCTATGGCGTGGCGGATATCACGCTTCCGAATATCTCACAGCTTACCGAAAGCATGGAGGGCGCTGGCGTCGCCGGTAAATATGACGCAGTAATCAAGGGTCATATCGAGGCTATGAAGATGTCGCTTTCTTTCCGCAATCCTACAAAGGACGCGTACAAGCTTTTCAGCCCGGTGGAGCATCAGCTTGACCTGCGCGCCGTAATACAGGAGCGCGACTCCGTTTCCGGAGTTCGTGATGTGGGTGTAAAGCACATCGTAAAGGCTACTCCTATCAACCTCGATATGGGCAATCTCAAGATGTACAGCACGGCAGACACAAAGTCGGAGTTCTCAGTGACTTACTTCGCCACCTATATGGACGGCGAAGAAAAGCTGATGATAGACCCTTTCAACTACATATTCAGAGTGGACGGCAAGGATTATCTTGAAGACGTCCGCAAGATGCTGGGAAAGGCTTAAGTACGCTTGAACCTCGTCGGCAGTAGTCGCCGGGTTCATATATTCCTCCGAAGGTCGGCGGCTGTCTCTTTATTGATTGCCGCCGGCTGGCGGAGGGAATTTTTTAGGAGGAATAAATCATGGAAAACAACGAAGAGAACGAGATCAAGATCGAAGAAAAGGACGTTGAAGTGAAGGTGGAGGGCGTTTATGTTCACAAGCTGAAAAAGCCTTTTACCTGGGAGGGCGTGACCTACACTGAATTCACACTGGATCTCGATGGGCTTAAGGGTTCTGACCTTGAGGCGGTTGAGGACGAGATGGACATGGAAAAGAAATTCGCCATGATCCCGGAGTACTCGATTTCTTACATAATGAAGCTGGCGGCGAGAGCGGCTAAGGTACACAGCTCCGTCATGGAGAACCTGCCTATAAGGGACGCGAACATCATCAAGAACATTACAAAAAATTTTTTATTACGCAAGGAATAAGAAAAGATCCGGCGGGCTGGTTCAGGCGCGAGAGCATTAAGCTGGCACGCTTTACGAATTCACCCGCCGCTTTCTTTTACGATATGTCTATCCGACAGATCTCGCGGTGGATAAGGACGGCAAATCAACTGTATGGGGAGGAGCATAAAAAATGAGTGCAAGACGCGAATATGAAATGTTCTTCCGGCTTGCCGGAGGGCTTGACGCTAATTTTACGACCGCATTCAGAAACGCTTCCTCCGAGATGCGGGGCTTACAGACCTCTATAAGCACGGTGAACACCCGGCTTCGGGACGTATCGGCGTATCAGTCGCAGATAAGGGCTATTGAGCGACAGAACGAGCAGATAAGGACAAGTGAGCAGAGGCTTGAAAGGCTCAGGGAAAGACACCGGGAGCTTGCAGAGCAGATGCAGAATACCACTAATCCGTCTGCACGTCTCAGATCTCAGCTTCAGCGTAATGAGGAACAGATCCGCAGCTGTGAGAGCTCTATCGAGAGTCAGAATGACAGTCTTCGCGAAATGAATACAGAGCTGGAGAATTCACGCACGGCTTTGCAGAATGCCGGAATAGACACCGACAATCTGACGGAAAGCACCGAGCGGCTTCAGCGCCAGCTCCGGAATCTTTCAGATACCAGAGGTTTTTTGAGCAATGTTTCACAGGAGCTTCGGACGGCGCAGGCAGATTTCAATGATTCTCTGACCGAATTCGGGAAGCTTACCGGAGGGATCGCCGCAACTGTCGGGACAGTATACGCGGCGACCTCAAAGCCGGCGATAGATTTTGAAAGCGCTTTCGCCGGAGTAAGAAAGACTGTGGAAGCGTCCGAGGAAGAATTTGAAGCGCTTCGGCAGGGCATTCTTGATTTGTCCCAGACCGATGTCGCGGCTTCGGCTTCGGAGATCGCGGCGGTAGCGGAAGCTGCGGGACAGCTTGGCATTCAGAAAGAAAATATCCTTGATTTTTCAAAGGTCATGATCGACCTCGGAGAATCGACTAATCTTTCGGCGAAGGACGCAGCTTCTCAGCTTGCTAAGTTCGCGAATATTACGAAAATGGATCCGGCGAACTATCAGAAGTTCGGTTCTGTGATCGTTGATCTCGGCAACAATTTCGCCACAACAGAAGCCGACATTGTGGGAATGGGTACCCGGCTTGCTTCCACCGGTGAACTGACCGGGCTTACAGAACCGCAGATAATGGCTGTGGCGACTGCGCTTTCCTCACTCGGTATCGAGGAAGAAGCGGGCGGTACTGCTATGTCAAAGCTGCTGAAAATGTTCCAGCTTGCGAACGAGCGCGGGGACATGGAGGAATACGCAAAGACAGCGGGCATGACTGCCGAAGCGTTCAGCGACCTGTACAAGCAGGACAGCCTGAAAGCTATATCCGCATGGACGCAGGGTCTGAGTGATGTCGAAAGGAACGGAAAGAGCGCCATTCAGATACTTGATGATATGGACATCAAGGAAGTAAGGCTTTCGAATGCAATTCTTGCATTGGCAGCATCGGACGATATCCTGACCGAGGCTGCGGGGCGGGCTTCTGCCGCATGGGAGGACAACACGGCGCTGACCGAGGAGGCGGAAAAGAGATATTCCACCAAACAAAGCCAGATAGACATGACTAATAATGCGGTGGAAAATCTCGGCGTCACTATCGGCGACATGACGCTTCCGGCTATTCAGGATATGGCGCAGGGGCTGAACGAAGCCGCGCGGCACGCGCAGCGGTGGGTAAAGGAAAATCCGGAGACCATAAAGCAGATCACAGAGGTAGCCGGGGAAGCGGCGAAATATGCGCTTATACTTAAAGGATCTCAGGTCGTATACAACGGCGTGAGAGTCGGCACACTCGGAGCGATCAAGGGCGTCACCAAATTAAAGGCGGCATTCCAGGCGGCTGGAGCGGCGGCTAGTGGTTCGAGGCTCAGTACGTTCACCACAAGTCTTACCGGTATTTCTGCCGGTGCAGCGAGCGCGGCGGTGACTGTCGGCGGTATTGTGGCAGTGATCGCGGCGCTTTCAGCGGCGATCTATCTGAACCATAAGGAGTTTCTTGCAGCACGCAAGGAGTACATGGACAGCAAGCTGTTCAACAACGGTCTGCCTAAGCTTGAGGACTACACAAAAGCCCTCAAGGAAAACACTGAACAGTACTACAAGTATTCCCAGGAAGTGAACGAGGCGGCGGAGGAGCTTTCGAACATCGAATATGAGATGTCTAAGGCAAAGGATTCAGTCGAGCTGTATAACCAGATACTGGAGGAGAACGGCACGCTGACTGAGGATCAGGCTGAAGCCATGTACGAGCCTTTTAACGAGCTTGTTGGAAAGCTTGAAGATGATTTCGAAGTGCGCTATAACATGGTTTTTGACGCTTTCAAATCTTCGGCGGTGACAGCGGCTTCTCAGCTTGGAATAAGCATTACAGAAATCTCAGGGACACTTGAAAGCTTCAAATCTCGGTTCACAGAGTCTACAAGCGAGTCACAGCAGGTGATAAATGACCTGCTGGATAAGCGCAAGAACGGTGAAGCGCTGACAGATGATGATTATGCAAGATTCCGGGAGGAAATGGCATATATCACCGAAATGTCGGACACAAAGTCACAGAGCCTTGCGAACTTTGAAGAGCAGAAGCAACTTCTTGGCGGCATGGATCTTGGGAAGGACACCGAGGATTCATACAACCAGCTGAATACTCTTATAGAGTATGCGAACAGCTATCTTAATGAGATAGACACTGCTCAGCAGAACCTTAACAGGGAATACGACACCATGCGCGATCAGGCTTCGACTATGCTGAAATACGGCAAGATAGAACAGCCTGAATATGACGATATAATAAAGACGCTTGAGATCGCACAGGCGACGACATACGAGGACTATATCACCAAGCGGGACGAATTCATAGAAAATCTTTCGCAGACGTCAGAGGATATTAAGAAGCAGATCAAAGAAGCTGAACAGAAGTCTTATGATGAGCGAAAAGACGATGTGGCATCACAGCATTGGTTAGGTAATCTGCAAGGTACCCTTGCGGGTTATGAAGCTTATATCACCAGAATGTGGCAGGGTCAGACTTCCGGAGAAGATCCGATCAGTATTGCCAAAGAAAGCGCAGATGCATTCTGGAGCACACAGGCCGAGGTCGCTCACGAAAAAACTATGGAAAGCATTGAGGGAATATACAGCGACATCAAGGACAAGGTCAATGAACTGAACTCAACGGCAGAAATGCCGGCGGTATCTATCCCGGTGGAGGTAGAGGATCTCAGGACTGAACTTCTTAACAGCGTTCAGCAGAAAACGACCGGTCCGTTCCTTATAAACGGCAATGGGATTGGGCTAATCAAATATGAAGATCTTCCGGGTCATGCGAGCGGCACAAGCTTCACGGAGAATGCTTTTATCGCCGGCGAGAACGGTCCGGAGCTTATCACAGGAGCGCCGGGGCGGACGGTATTCACAGCGGGCGAGACACGGACTATATTCGGGCTTCTTCCTCAGGCGGCGGCTGTAATATCGGCAGCTGGGCGCGGCGATGCAAACATCACGATCAACAGCAGTCCGGTATTCAATATATCCGGCGGTGAGGACGCGCAGAGCCTTTTCGACAAATACAATCAGAGCCTTGCGGAAAAGATCGCGGAGGTGCTTGACGAGCGGTATGAAAACGTGCGCAGGAATGCGTACTCATACTAGGGATATGCTGATTAAAGCAAATTTGATTTAATCAGCGTTTCCCTGAAGATAAGGGGGAATTCCGGTGCGGTATACGACTATACAGGGAGATACATGGGACATTATCGCGCTTAAGACCACCGGCAGCGAGATGAACATGGGACGGCTTATTGAAAGCAATATCCGGTATGCGGATACTGTTGTATTTGGCGCGGGAACAGTTCTTGAGATCCCGGAAACGGAGGCGGCGGTGAATGAGCTGCTGCCGCCATGGAAAAGGGGTGCTTTATGAGCGGCGATATTTCCCGGCGAACCTCGGTAAAGCTCAAGGTGAACGGGACTGAGATATCCAAGGACATCAACAAGTATCTTCTTTCCTTTTCCTACACCGACGAGCAGGAGGACAAGACGGACGACCTTTCGATCACCATAGACGACCGTGAGGGCGTGTGGCTGTCGAACTGGCTCAATTCAGGGGTGAAATCGGCGAACAGGGCGGCAGGGAATTCCGGCGGTTCTGAGAGTTCCGGCAGCTCCGGAGGCTTTTCCGTGGGTGATAGTGTAATGGTGAAGCAGGGGACTGTCGCGTATGACGGAACGCCGCTCCAATCATGGGTATACAGCTACACGGGGTTTACTGTTATCGAGATTGGAAAGATCAATCCGGACAGGATAGTATTTGGCATAAGCGGGGCTATCACGGCGGCGGTTCACGCCTCTGATCTTATAAAGACCGGTTCAGGGACTGCCTCCGGCGTGGAGAAAAATTCAGCAACTGCTTCACCTAACGGACTTGTGGGCGCTGTGCTCACTGCGTACATCTGCCAGAAGAACCGGGACAGCGACGGGAAAGACCGGACACTGTACTGCGGGAAATTCTCTATTGACACAATAAAGGCTTCCGGGCCGCCCTCAAAGATCACCTTAAAGGGTACGTCACTTTCGGCGGGGGCGGCTATACGGACGGTCAAAAAGAACAAGGCATGGGAGAATATCCGGCTTTCGGGTATCGCGAATCAGATCGCCGCGAATAACGGAATGAAATGCAGTTTTGCAAGCGATTTCAACCCTATGTACACCCGAAAGGAACAGTCCGGCGAGAGCGATATAGTTTTTTTACAACGGCTATGCACGGCGGCGGGGATCTCTCTCAAGGTGACGGACGGTGCGCTGGTGCTGTTCGATGAAGCTGATTATGAAAAAAAAGCCCCTGTGACGACTTTCGAAAACGGCAAGGGAAACGTTCTTTCTTACAGCTTTACGGACGGCGCTTCGGACAGGTCTTACAGCAGCTGTCATGTTTCTTACACCAATCCGGATACAGGGGTGACGATAGAATATACTTACACTCCGAGGATAGACAATCCGGGCACCGGTGAAGTTCTTGAGATAAGCGAGCGTGTTGAGAACCGTGAGGAGGCTCGTCAGCTTGCTATGAAGCGGCTGAGGGCAAAGAACAAGGACAGGTTCTCAGCTTCGCTCAAGATCATAGGGGACGCAGATATCGCGGCGGGATCCACTGTGAACATCAAAGGCTGGGGAGATTTTGACGGAAAGTACATCATCAAGACAGCGGCGCACAGCATAGGGAGCGGCTATACGACGAATATAACGCTCCGGAAATGTCTGGAGGGATATTGATGCAGGGAAGTATACGAACCGGAAAGGTATCCAGCGTGGACGCGGACAAGCGGACGGCGCGGGTGATATTCGGCGACCGCGGGGACATGGTGAGCGCGGTGCTGACGGTGCTCCGGAATTCTCCGCTTATAACTGCTGATATCACCACGAGTGACAGCGAATGGACGGTAAAGGAAAGCTATGCAAGCGCTCCGAGGGATCTTTCACGGGGCGAGGAATATACGAAAAATCCTCCGGACGTGATAAAAGGCGAGCTTGTGTCCGCGGGACATAAGGCAGTACTCACGGTTCACGGCTGGCTGCCTTACATCGGTCAGACGGTGCTTTGCATCATGACAGACAGTGGAGAGGGCGCAGGGTACATTATAGGGGGTGTGTGAATGCCTATCGGAAGCCTTGGGGATATCGTTTTTGAAGTGTCCGAAAATCATATAAGGACATTCTCAAAAATGAGCGTATCGGCGGGGGCGCGGTACTCCACGCACAACCGCATCAACGGAAGCCCGATTCTGGAATATACCGGCGCGGAGCTTAAAAGCGTATCGTTCACTATCGTGCTTTCGGCTTTTCAGGGAATAAATCCCCGCAAAGAGATGAACAAGATCAATAAGGCGTGCGAGGACGGTAAGCCGCTCCGGCTTGTGATCGGAAAGGCCCAGCTTGGGAAATACAAGTGGGTTATAAAAAGCGCGAACTCGGAGCTTGAAAACATCGACAACAAGGGACGTATCTATAAGATCACAGTGAAGCTTACGCTTACGGAATATGTCAAGAGGTAGGAGGCAGGGTATGAGAAAGATTATCCGGGGCGGCGAGCCGCCGGCGCTTACCCTTGAACCGGAAAGCACTGCGGCGGAGGTAGCTCAGAATATACAGGTGCTTTTAAGCTCATGCAGGTACGATATTCCCCTTGCGCGGGAAATGGGGCTGAATACGGAGTATCTGCACAAGCCTCAGCCTGTGGCGGAAACGCTGATGTATCAGACTATTTCAGACAACATCGGGGAATATGAGCCGAGGGCCGAGATCCTTTCGATAGATTTTGAGGAGGACGCGGAAAGCGGAGCAGTGATCCCGATAGTGGAGGTGGAGATAAGTGAGTGACACAAGATCTTTTCCGGACGTGACTTTTGTGAACGCAGACACCGGGGCGATCGCTGAGGAGATGATACAGAGATATCAGGAGATCACCGGGAGGACTCTTTATCCGGCTGATCCGGCAAGGGTTCTTCTGAACTACATAGCGGCTATCATATCCCAGGAACGTGTGATCTTCAATGACGGCGCTAAGCAGAATGTTCCCAGATATGCGCGGGGGGCATATCTGGATTCACTTTGTGAGATATTCAGAGGGGTGTCCCGACTGGAAGCTGTCCCAGCTGAGTGCACGCTGAAATTCACTATATCTGAGGTTCTTGAAGTCGCGCAGATCATTCCCGCCGGAACGAGAGTGACGCCGGACGGTACGCTGATGTTCGCTACCAAAAAAGACGCGGTCATTCCCGCTGGGGAATTATCGGTTACTGCCGAGGCGGTATGCGGTACGCCGGGATCTATCGGAAACGGGTACCTCAAGGGGCAGATAAAGTCCTGTGTGGACATTTTCCCTTACTTTAAGTCCGTGGAGAACACGAACGAGAGCGGCGGGGGCTCGGATCCGGAAAGCGATGATTCACTGTATCGGAGAATGCGGGAAAGCGTAGAGGGATATTCCACCGCCGGCCCGTCAGGAGCATATATTTATCATGCAAAATCCGCTTCGGCGCTTGTGGAGGACGTGACGGCGACATCTCCCAGCGCGGGAAAGGTGGACATCAGAGTACTGTGCAAGGGCGGGGAAATGCCGGACAGCGCGCTTCTCGGCATTATATCGGCGGCGCTGAACAATGAGAAGATACGACCGCTTACAGACGAGGTGACGGTATCGGCGCCGACTGCGAAAAGCTTCAACATAAATCTTACATACTACGTTGGGAATGACAGCGGAATGAGCCTTACTGCGGCGGCTTCGGCGGTCGCGGCGTCGGTAGACGAATACATTAGCTGGCAGACAGCAAAGATCGGGCGGGACATTAATCCGTCTTATCTCACTCAGCTTGTGATGCAGACCGGGGTAAAGCGTGTAGTGATCACAGAGCCGGAATACACAGCGGTGAGCGATACGGAGGCGGCTCAGCTTGGTACAAAGGTGATTAATGCCGGGGGGTATGAGATCGAATGAGCGGCGAAATAAGCAAGCGGGACATTTTTAAGACCCTGCCGCCGGCGCTGAAAAAGGACGCGGGGTTCGCGGCGCTTGGAGAGGTGATCGCTGAACAGCTCGCAAAAAATCGGGCGCTTTCGGATAAGGCTATAATTTATCCTGCGATTGAGAAGCTTTCGGAAGAGGCTCTGGACGCTCTGGCGTATGACTTCAATGTGAGCTGGTACGACTATGAGGGTACGCTTTCAGAGAAGCGGAAAACAATACTGGAATGTATGAACGTCCACCAGTACAAGGGGACAAAATACGCAGTAGAAACGGCTCTCAGGAGCGTATACGATACCGTAAGGGTGACTGAGTGGTTTGAATACGGCGGCGAACCGTATCACTTCAAGGTGATCATATACGATAGCTCCAACGACAAGGAAAAGCGCGCCCGTATCCTGGCAAAGGTGCAGTACTACAAGAACCTGCGGAGCGTACTTGAGGAAACGGTTTTCGAAATCGTAATATCCTCGGATATTGCCGTTAATGCGGCTTTTCGTCCGGGTGGTATATACAAAAGAATTTTTTGTGAGGTGAAGAACTATGGGCTGGAATAACGCTGTAATCACCAATTCGGGGCTTTCTCTGATAGCTCAGGCTGTGAGCGGCGGGACGCTTACTATCACCAGCGCGGGACTTGGCGGAGGCACGGTAGATACCACAGCGCTTATGGCACAGACTGCGCTTACTACTCCGCTGACAGTTCCGGCGGTGATTTCGGCAAAAGGCACTCTGGACAACGGTCTGACTGTTCGTGTTCAGATAAGGAATACCGGGGTGACGGCTGCACAGCGCATGAAGCAGGTGGGACTTTTTGCTAAGCTTTCGGACAATGATCCTGTACTTTTCGCCATAATGCAGGACGACATTGGAGAGGAGATACCCCCGGCGGCGGAATATCCCGACTTCATGATCGAATTCACGGCGGCGGTGGCTGTGAGCAATACGGACAATATCGTAGTGACGATAAGCAGCAGCGCTGTCATCACAAGGGGCGCGCTTGACGAGGAATTGAAGAACTACACTAAGGCCTCTCAGTTCAATGAGTTTTCGTCAACGGTCTCCGAACTTAGTGAAAGTAAGGCCGATAAGGCTTCGGTGGAAGAGGCGCTTAATGGAAAATCCGACTCAGGTCATACTCACGATGAACGATACTACACAGAAACTGAAACAAACGAACTGCTTGACGGAAAATCCAACTCCGGGCACACTCACGATGACCGCTACTACACCGAAGCTGAAACAAACAATCTGCTTAACGGTAAAGCCGACTCAACTCACACGCACAGCGCCGCTACTCAATCAGCTGCAGGATTTATGTCGGCAGCGGATAAGACTAAGCTGGACGGCGTGGCAGCAGGAGCAAATGCTTATACGCACCCCTCATACACAGCTCGGACTGGTGTACCTACTGCAAATCAAACTCCCGCATTCGGCGGAACATTCCAAGTCACTCAGCCTGTATCGGACGCGTCCGGGCACATCACCGGAATGAACAGCAGGAATGTGACTATACCTGCAACAGCCGCTAGTGCTTCTGCTGCTGGTCTTGTATCCACTGGAGCTCAGACGTTTGCCGGGAATAAAACATTCAATGGACAGATATTGCCTAACGGTGCCACCGCATACGGCACTCCGCAGGCTCGGAAGCTTTCCAGCGGGACAGCGGACGTAACCACCACGAACTGTCCGAGCGGAGCGTGGTATGGGAAGCATAGTTAGGCGGTGATGAGATATGCCAATATCAAGCAATGAGGGCGGTGTGCTTTATGAGCTGGAAAGCGTGAACGCAAACGAAAACGGAGTCATATTTGATCTGGACAGCGTTCACGCTAATGAGGGTGGTGTGCTATATGAAATACACAGCGCGAAACATGAATTGAGCGAATTTTATAGATACCAGAAAGGCACATTTCACCCTACGACTGCGCCTTCCGGTGTCACTACGTCAATAGGTGACGGATTAGTATCGTTTAGTTCACTTCCTATAATCGCTGGCATGAACGCAGAGGATAGAGGTGACTCATATTCAGGTACCGTGTACATCAGGGCGATGTTTGATGAAAAAACGTCAAAATACAACCATCTGAAATTCAAATGCACCACTTATGATACGAATAATGCTGGTTATTTTTATATACTTGACAACAAGGTTCAAACAAGTTCAGATGGTCTTATCACGCTTGTAGACACTGCGAACCATGGTACAGTAGTAGCACATGGAACACAAGGTTCCACTCACAACGAAAGATACGCATATTCCAATGTGACGTTTTCTGACAATGGCAATGGAACTTATACAATGGAATGCGTTGTTGATTTCACTGTTTCTGGTATGATAGGGAAGAATGCAGATGGATACTCACTTCTTTATATTACCAGCGACGGTAGGGAAAAAAATTCCAAAATAAGTCTGGATGAATTATTATTCTATTAGGAGGAGAAAAACTATGGTAACATTCTCAAATGGCAAAAGCTATGATACTGTCCGTATAATGGGCGGTTCGGAAACCTATCAGGGGCAGCAGCGCAGAACGCTGGCTATCAGCATAGCCGCTGACCTGATTACTCTCGATGAGGCAAAGGCGCTGTACAAGGACGCTGACGCTCTCAGCGAGATCACAACAGAAACAGACGGTGAGATCGGTGTTCAGCTTAACTACACGATACCTGTGGAGCTTAAGCAGCATACTCTCCGCCCCACCGAGGACAGCACTCTTGAGGTTATCACGCTCAAAATCGCGCAGAAGTCAGCACTGGAAATCGCGCAGGAACAGCAGGCGGCGGATATTAATGACACACAGCTTGCTCTTATTGAGCTGGCTGATATAATCACAGGAGGTGACAGCAATGGCTAAGATCTTCTACAAGCAGATACTTAAAGGAGCGATAGCTCTGGAGGACGTGCCTGATAAGTGGCGCGATGAAGTTCGCAAAATGCTGGAAAGCGAGGGTACATAATGGACAGCACAGTTATTGTTGCTATAATCGGAGGAGCGGTCACGATTTTTAACGTGATATTCTCCACGGTCATGGCTAACAAATCCGAAAAAAAGCGTCAGAAAGACGTTGAAGAAATGCGGCAGAATGACCGCACAAATCAGCTTGAGAGCGGCGTGCAGTGCCTTCTCCGGGCTGAGATCATACGCAGCCATGAGAAATACATGGATAAGGGCTTCTGCCCGGTATACGCAAGAGAAGCGCTTTCCCGCGCGTATGAAGCGTATCACGCTTTGGGCGGGAATGGAACTATAACAGGGCTTTATAATCAGATCATAGCCCTGCCGACGGACAAGGAGGAAAATTAATATGGGAAACGTAGAATTTGAAACACTCAGCAGAAAAGCAGTCGCGGACTGGTACAGCCAGAACCGCGAGGAAATCACCACTGATGACGTATATGTGGTGTGGGTATGTAAGACGCTCCAGAACAACAAGGCACTGCTCGCCACCACCAAGCTGGATAATATGTACTTTGAAGTTACATACAACGGCGACAAAGGCGAAATGTACCTCGACGCATACAGCAAGGTTGAAAATATGGCAATTAAGGTACAGGAGGTAAACTGATATGAAGATTGACTGGAAGCGCAAGCTGACTTCCCGCAAGCTCTGGGTAGCTCTGGCGGGATTTATCGCTGGTCTTATCGTAGCCTTTGGAGGTGCACAGGAAACAGCGGACAAGGTGTCCGGCTCTATTCTGTCCGGCGCAGCGGTAGTCGGGTACATAGTCGGAGAGGGTCTGACTGACGCGGCGAACAAGGGCAGCAGTGACGGAGAGGACGGCGAGGAATAATGGCGAATGCAGTTCTTTTCACAGCCTTTGCTACAAACAACCTTTGCTACAAGGCGGCGCAGGCAATGCCTGGCAGATCTCCTGCGGGAATAATCGTCCACAGCACTGGAGCGAATAATCCGAACCTGAAGCGATATGTCAATGCGCCGGATATCTGCGGCGAGAACCTGTACAAGAATTACTTCGACCGCGCTGACATTGAGGTGTGCCCTCATGCAGTTATAGGCTTGGACAAGGGAGGAAACGTCAGTACGGCTCAGCTCCTGCCGTGGAATATATGCTGCTGGGGCTGCGGCTCCGGCTCAAAGGGCAGCTATAATTATAACCCGGCATATATCCAGTTCGAGATATGCGAAGACGGTCTGACGGACAAGCAGTATTTCGAGGCTGCTTTTGAAAAGGCAGCACAGCTCTGCGCTCAGCTGATGAAGAGCTACCCGACGATCAAGCTGGAGAATGTGATAAGCCATAAGGAAGCCCACGCGCGCGGATATGCTTCTAATCACGGCGATCCCGACCACTGGCTTGCGAAATTCGGGAAGAATATGGACTGGTTCCGCGATCTTGTGAAGGCAAAGGTTCAGCCGGCTTCTGAAAGCACCGGAACTGCCAAGCGCTATCGGGTACAGATCGGCGCTTTTACAACCAATGCCGGTGCCAAGAACTACCTCGCGCAGGCTAGGGCAAAGGGGCTGAACGGCTTTGTCATTAAAGTGTCGAGCAAGCTTTACCGTGTGCAGATAGGTTCATTCGCGTCCAAGGCGAATGCTGAGAACTACCTTGCGCAGGCGAAAGCTGCCGGCTTCAATGGGTTCATCGTTGAGGCGAACGTATAAGATTTCCCCCGGAGCTGCGGCTTCGGGGGATTTTTTTATACTCCTTTGAAATAGCCCTCTATCCACACCACCTTTCCGTCCTTGTATCGGCGGAAGTGTCCGCGGACAGGGAATACCCCGTCAGGCGAACGGTGAGAGCCTGCGGAGATCGCATAGCAGGTGTCTTTGTAGGGCTTGAACACGAAAGTCCGGTCTTTCTCATAAGATACTGAGCGGGTCGAGACCTGCCGCTCGGACGGCTCGACGAGATTTCCAAAAATCAGCAGCGCATTTATTGTCAGTGAGTTCAGAACCATATTCCGGACTATGTGATCAGCCTCTTTATCGCTGCTTATATGATCATCACGCTGATTGATCTTCATGCGTATATCTTCTCCCGGCACGTCTGACGGCTCTATTTTTGCCGTCACAATGCGCCCAATATCGCTATACAGCTTGATTTCAAAAAATCTGTGATGAACCTCGCAGTAGGCTTTCGCGCTGAAGCCCTTGATCTGGTATTGAACCTCGAATTTCTCAAAATACCAGACTTCTTCCTTTATGCTCTGACGGATCAGGTCGGTATTGCTGAGCCGCCACTGCTCCAGCAGCTCATACGCGTCATTATCCACGATGAACTTATTCATCTGACAAGCTCCTCCATAGTCACGTCCAGCGCCTCTGCCAGCTTGAGGAGGGTTTCTCCTGAAGCTTTCCGGACATCGCGCGCGCCTGTCTCAAGGCGGCTTATATTCTGCGCTGGGATCCCGGTCTTTTCGCTTAGGTACTTGAGGGTGCCTTTGTACTCCCGGATATGGGCAAGGCGCTTCCCGTGATCTGAGATAAGCTCGACGCGCGCCCACACATTCACGGAAGTGTATTTATCGCCGACCACCTTATACATCATTCCGTCAGCAGCGCGGCACAGGCGGGCGTCGGATTCGCCGAAGTAGTCGTCAGCGTTGTCGATATCTCGCTGTGTAGCTGAGTCCGAGGCTTCCATGCCGTAGCCTGCCGGAGATCCGTTTTCAAAAATCACAGCATATCCTGCTGAATGGCTTCTGATTTCTGAAAAGCCCATGCTGTCATAGCTTGGATAATCAGGCTGGGAGGGTTCGTGGCTTGTAGCTTTTGCTACCGGGGCGGGGGCGCTTGGCTCGTCTGTCACGAGATTGTAGCCTGAGCCATAGCCCAGAGCGGTATTAGGGGTGATATCATCGACGGTGTCAAGATCCTCATAATCTGCGATCTCGCTTTCGCTGGAGTTGAACTCGCTCCACTCCCGGTACTCGTGATTCTCACGGTCTGAAATATCATTCCAGCGCTTGTCCGCCTCTGCCTTGTCGAATGTGGCGAGCTTCTGCCATTCATCGGTGATATTGCCCTTGCTGTCTCTTTTCACTGATACGATCTCATATACTTTCATGGTGTCCTGCCTTTCTCGCCGTCCTGCCGATACGTCAGCCTTATTCATCAAGCGTACAGGCGTCTTACTGCTCTGTACTCTTCCATACCCTGATCCCATGTGCCGATCACTGTTCTTGCGAAGTCGCGAGCTTCGACCCACTTGCACAGGCTCTTGGGTGCCCAGAATGTCATCGGCTTCTGCATTGAGCCGAAAATAACCTTGTATGCCTTCTCGGTCTCTGCTACGACAGCTACTACATGACCGCCGTATACTTTCAGGCCGTTCTCAGCAGCTTTCTTATCGGTGAACCATTCAGCGATCTCAAGAAGCTTGCTGTCGGAGGACTTTCTTTCAGCCCATGCCTGACGGAGTGCCATTGCGAGCTTTGCGAGATGATCGCCCTCGAGTGTTCTGTATATTTCCCAAGCTCTGTTCATGATCTCTTTCATTTTTGTGTCCTCCTGTGTGGTGATTTCCTTTTGTGATTTTATTATAATCCATTTGGATTAAAAAGTCAAGGGGTTTTTGAAAAAAATCAGCCAGTTGGATTATATTTGTAGAATGTTACAAAAAAATATGATTGAATTGTGCAAAAGTAACAAATGCGCTTGGGGAATAAAAAAATCCCACCGTATGAATACGGTGGGATTCTCCTTATTTTGCCAGACATACCTCAAGAATAAACAATCCGTTAATCATGAACAGATGATTTGTGGGGTTCGTCTGAGCGGGGTATGGTGAACCATCCGGGAATCGAACCCGGGACACCCTGATTAAAAGTCAGGTGCTCTACCGCCTGAGCTAATGATTCATGCTGTCAAATTGACAACAATAGTATTATATCAGAAATATAACTTTTTGTCAAGGGCTTTTTGCAATTTTCTTCTGTGCATGAAAGATTTTTGTTCAGAATTGGTAAAACGTGTGTACGGAATATGTGCATTTGTTAAAAATCACAAAAAAGCGCAAAAAAATTAAAAAAATCTATTGACTTTTTATATTTCTTGTGGTATTATATAGTCAAGGAAAGGAAATAAGTACAAGCATCACAGCAGAAAATCTTACCTGACGATCAGCCAAATTCCTGACCTAATACACGAAAGAGGTATACTCCCATGAATTAAGTTTTGAAGCTCAATTCAGCAGTATTGTGAAAGGAAAAAATCCGATGCACTTCTGAAGTTTTACCTCACCATTTTAGCTTTAAGCAGAAAGGAAGCGAGTCCAGTGGAAAATACCGATTCACAGTTTTCGTCATCTGCGGCTCGTGACAGGGGCTGAATTAAGAATTATCGGCGAACGGCTGCAATGGGTACTGTCTGACCCATAGTTGCAATGCCTCGCCAGATACGGCGTCTAGCCTTTTTGAAATGGTTCGGCTCGTGCCTCCGCAGATGATTTTCATTCCGCTATATGCGTTTACATAGATCACCCCTTTAGGAAGTTTTGACCGAATAAAAGCAGGTGGTTCCCATGAAACACAGGTTTATAGCAAGAAAATCTACGAAAGGATTGAGTCCGATGGAAACCTGATAATTTGCTCACACAGATTATTAAAGGCGGTACATTCCAATGAACTAAGTTTATTACACAATTGAATAATATAAAGCCCTGCCTTGTCCGGCGGGGCTTTGGATTTACTGCCGGAAGATGAAGCCGCGCAGTCAGAAGATTTGAAAGGTAATTTATGAACAAGGAATGGTCAGAGCTTAACAAACAAATGCAGTCACAGATAGGCAGGGAATGCTCATATAAAGACGGATTGAAAACCCTGCTGCACCTGCGCGCAATACTGATGGACACCCTGCTTTCTTTTCGGAATGATCTGAGCAGCGTTGATTTCAGTGCTATTCCTTATATAAATGCTGAGGGATATCACAGCAAGACCATTGCGTACTCCATCTGGCATATTTTCCGCATTGAGGATATCGTCGCTCATTCATTGATAAATAACGATGAGCAGATATTCTGCACGGGGAATTATCAGAAACGAATAAATTCCCCCATAATTACGACCGGGAACGAGCTGCAAAAGCAGGCTGTCGCCGATTTTTCAAAAGAGCTTGTTCTTGATGAGCTGTATTCCTATGCCCTTGAAGTTAAAAACAGCACCGAACAAATTCTGTTCGAACTCCAATATGCAGACCTGAAAAGAAAGATACCCCCGGACAGGAAAGAATATCTACGCTCCATGAATGTGGTCAGCGCTGACGAGAGTGCTGCGTGGCTGATAGATTACTGGTGCGGTAAGGATATTCGCGGGCTTATTAAAATGCCGTTTTCAAGACACTGGATAATGCATATTGAGGCTTGCCTGAGAATTATTTCACGGTTGAATTGTTGAAAATTATGTGCTATAATAATAGAAAAAATATTCGGAGGAAAACCATGCAGTATGTTGTAACAAATTCCCAGATGAAAACCGCCGAGCGGCGCTGCGATGAAGCAGGCACAAGCTATCTTCAGATGATGGAGAATGCCGGGACGCGCTGCGCGGAATTCCTGCTGGAACTGCTGCCGGAGGGAGCGCAGACCGTAATTCTCTGCGGTTCCGGGAATAACGGCGGTGACGGTCTGGTAATTGCGCGGCTGCTTCATGAGCAGGGAAGAAAGGTTTCTGTGCTGCTTGCCTGCGGAGAGCCGAAAACCGACTGCGCAAAGGAGAATTTCCAGCGGCTTTCCGAAGTGGATATTTTTACGGCGGAGCAGGCGGAAACGGCTTTGAAGAACGCTGACTCCGCGGTGGACTGCATTTATGGTACAGGCTTTCACGGCGAGCTAAATGAAGCTGCCGCCGGGATAATTTCAGCGGCTGCGGGCTGCAAGATTCGGGTTTCGGTTGATGTGCCAAGCGGTGTAAATTCTGATACCGGCGAGATTGACAGCCGCTGCTTCAAGCCCACTCATACTCTTGTTCTGGCGGCAATGAAAGCGGGACTTATCAACAATCCGGCGGCGGATATTCTCGGAGAAGTTCGGCTTCTGGATATTGGCATTGGCGAGGAGTGCTTTGAGGGAAACAATGTTGGATTTCTGACGGACGAAAGCCTGCGCAGACCGTTCCCGCCGCATGGAAGAAATACTCACAAGGGTAGCTTCGGGCGGCTGGTGGGATTTGCGGGAAGTCTGTGCTTCAGCGGAGCGGCGTTCATGTGTGCAAGTTCCGCCCTGAGAAGCGGAGTGGGACTGTATTTCGCGGCGGCTCCGGAAAGTGTTGTGAAGATCATGGCGGCGGGGCTTCATGAAGCGGTTTATGTTCCTCTGCCGGAAACCCCGGACGGGTTTGTTGATGTCACGCAGGAAATGCTGGAGGATATCGTGCTTCCGCAGATCAAGAATGCGACTGCGGTATGCGTGGGCTGCGGTCTGGGGAACTCCGACAAAACCCGGAGGCTGACAGAATTCGTCATAAAAAATGCTCCTTGTCCGGTAATTATTGACGCAGACGGCATAAATTCTATATCCGGGAATATAAATGTACTAAAGGAGCGGACAGGCGATACGGTACTTACTCCGCACCCGCTGGAATTCAGCCGTATGACCGGGCTTTCTGTGCGCGAGATACAGTCGGACAGAATTCGTCATGCGGGAGAATTTGCGCGGGAATACGGCGTGACACTGCTGTTAAAGGGCGCGGATACTGTGATAGCGTCGCCGGACGGACAGGTCTGCGTGAATGCACATTCCTGCCGGGGGCTGTCAAAGGGCGGCAGCGGCGATGTCCTGACCGGAATTATCGGCGCATTCGCGGCGCAGGGAATACCGGTGTTCAGAGCTGCCTGCGCTGGGGCTTACTGTCACTGGAGGGCTGCGGACATTCTGACGGAGAGAATGCCTGCGGAAAGCGTGCTGCCGACTGATATCATCGCGGCTCTGCCGGAGGTTTATTCCGGGCGGTAAATCCGAAAAAGCTCCTTTAACATCTGAATAATGCGAGGGGAGTTTTCTATGAGATTTGTAAAATCAGCCGGAGCTGCGGCGGTTTTGTGCGGAGCGGCTCTGCTTTGCGGCTGCAATGGAGCGGTAAGCTTCAATTCAACGAAGCTTCCGGATTTCAGCAGCGGTTACTGCGCAAACGCCGAGATGACCTTTGGAGATATCAAGGCTCAGGCGGAGATAACCCGCACCGAGCCGGGCTGCTGGGAATTCGAATTCAGCGAGCCGAAGGAGCTTTCCGGATTGGTGATGACGGTGATAAACGGGGAGCTTACCGCGAGTCTTGGAGAGCTTAACGTGACAGCGGGGGAGGGTGAGTACACTGTGCTTCCGGTGCTGATTGCCGATGGACTGGACGCGCTTCAAAGCGCAGATAAGGCGGAGTTCACAGAGAAGGACGGCGTACTTACTGTCCGGGTCGAGGCTGACGGCAGCAAATGCACCGTGACCGCCGACAAAGCGACCGGGAACATTCTTTCCTTTAAATCTCCAACGGATAAGCTGGCGGTGTATTTCAGCGATGTTTCACCCTATACCGAGGAAGTCGGTCTGATTGATGAATAAATTATATGGGCGCACAATACGTGCGCCCTTCAGACCGTCGAAAAAGTCCCTAAAGGGACTTTCTCGCCGAACATCCGCACTGCCCGCACTCGCTGACAGCAAAGCTGTCAGTTCGCACAGTTGTGCGGATAGAAGTGTTTTTTGCCCCGGCAGAGCTGGGGCAAAAAACG
>JAGAJA010000042.1 GCA_017829075.1 Oscillospiraceae bacterium
CAAACCTGATTCTGGCTGACAGACCTTGTCTGGCAGCTTGATTCAGTGCGCCTCGGCAGACGTTTTAGGGTTGATATAGACATTTACTAAATGTGCTTATTATCCGGATTGTCATTGCATAATTGTGCGGTGTTGCCTTAGTAATTAGTACAGGAGAGATAAGAGAATACGGTACAATAGATAATAAGGACAGAGAAAAGGATATAGCAGGAAGCCGCAGAAGATCCTTGATAAAGTGCCGCGACTTGATTAACGCAAATTATAATGAAATTGGAAATGCTATATTCCTGACACTTACTTATTCCGAAATAACAGATGACATAGATCAGGTTGGAAAGAATTTTACTGCATTTATTCGTACTTTTAGGAGGAAAATATGTAGCTGTGAATACATATATGTGGTTGAGAAACAAGAAAGAGGAAGCTGGCATTTGCACGTTATTCTATTCTTTGATTCAGTAGCCCCATATATTCCGAATTGCGATATAGAAAAAATGTGGGGTCATGGTGAGGTAGATACTCAGAAAGTCGATAACTGCGAAGGTCTTGCTCTATATTTAACTTCTAATATAATCAATGATAATAATGGGGTGAAAATAAAAAATACTAAGCTAACAGAATATGATAAGGGTGTAAGAATATTTAGAGGAAGTAATGGATTGAAAAAGCCAATTGTAAGCAAGAAAAGCGGGCGTGAAATTATGAAATCTATTGAAGGCAAGACTTTGATAAATGAAACGTCATATGAATACACAGCGGCAAATGGTTTTCATACGGTCGTTAATAAGAACACATATAAGTAACTAAACATATCCTTAATTTACATTTCTTTTAAATGTCCTATTTTTTTCGAAAAGGTGCCATTTGACCTTCAAAATGGTATTTTCAACTCAAAAATAAGGTAAAAAGTATAGAAAAAGAGGCAAAAAAGAGAAAAAGTTGAAAATGAAAATGTCCCATTTTGACTTGTTTTACAGGTTAAAATAACACTTTTGAGATGAAAATAAAACATACAGAAATAACTTTTGCATCCAATCCCCATCCAAAACAGTATTTTTTGTAAACACTTAATTACTTTGATTTTGCGGATAGGGTAAAATAACAAATCGCATAAGAAAGCCGTTTAACCTTAACCTGTAATGCGGGACGGAAGGGTACGCAACCACTCATAACCCGAAGGTCGTCAGTTCGAATCTGGCTCCCGCAACCAATCGAGTGCCTCGACACGCATTTTCGCGCGACGAGGCACTTTTGTTTTACAGGTTTTTTCTCGCGTTAGAACTCTATTCTGCATAGAGTAGACAACGTTCCGCTGAACCTGTTCTGACTAGGTTCAGCGGATTTTTTTATACTTGAACAGGAGGACAGCCGTTTGACGATCATAGCAGTAGACGACGAGAAGCTCGCGCTTGAGGCTCTTGGCGATGCAATAAAGGAAGCTGAGCCGACTGCACAGGTATTCCAGTTCAGAAGCGGAGTGACCGCTCTAGATTTTGCCAGAAAAAGCGAATGCGGGATAGCGTTCCTTGATATTCAGATGAACGGTATGAGCGGAATTTCGCTTGCAAAGTGCCTTAAAATCAACAACCCGAAGGTGAACATAATCTTCACCACCGGTTATTCTGATTACACCGGTGACGCAATTCGGCTTCGGGCAAGCGGATATGTCATGAAGCCGGTCACCGCCGAAAAGATACGGGAGGAGATCGACAATCTTCGATATCCAGTTGAATTCTCCGAAACATCGGCGATGCAGATACGCGCTTTTGGTAATTTTGAGGTGTTTGCGGGCGGAAAGCCGATACAGTTCAAGTACACAAAGGCAAAGGAGCTTCTTGCCTATCTGGTTGACCGCCGGGGTGCGCTCTGCTCTAATGAGGAGATAATCTGCACTCTTTGGGAGAATACCGAAAACCCAAAGGAAAAAATGTCATATTTCAAGAGCGTCCGCCGGGATCTCCTGAAAAGCCTGAAAGCGCATGGATATGATGAAATCATAATCCAGCAAAGAGGGCTTATCGGTATTGATGCGGAGAAGGTGAAGTGTGATTACTTCGATTGGGTCAACGGAAGCGCAGACGGAATCAACGCATATCACGGCGAGTACATGAGGCAGTATTCCTGGGCGGAGATAACGAGCGGTCAGGAGCCTTGAGCACACAAATATGCGCCCTGTTTCAATTGAAGCGGGGCGCATCGTTGTTATAGGATCATAAGTCCTGAAGATCAGCGGCGGTCATATCGTTTTCCAGATTGTCCCGCGCGAGATCAGTGTCGATTTCCGGGTAAACATCGGAAATAGGCTTATCGAGGGTCTCCGAGTAGGGCTTGGTGTGCCATACCTTGAGAGAGGGAGCGTGCGTCCCTGCGATTATCGGATTTGCCGGGTTGTGTCCGTGCTTTGCCTTTCCGGAGATCTCCGGGACAGCCATTGAATTGTCCGGGTGTCCGGGCTTGTCGGGTCGTTTCATGCCCTGTTTTGACATATTGATCACCTCGGATTTATTTTGAGCCGAAACGGGGCATAAATTCCTGAAATCTGCGTGGAAATACCTGCTATTCGCATCATGAAGCAACAGTTTAAAAAATGCGTCATTTCAATAAAGCCCCGTCGGTTTTCCTGTCATTCAGCATATTTTTTTTCAATACCCCCTTGAAAACCTACTAAACCTATGGTATAATTAATTTAAATAGTTCCGATCTTTTTTCGGGAGATAATTGTTTTTGAAAGGGGAATGTGAATTGAAGATATCTACAAAAGGGCGCTACGCGCTGAGAATGATGCTGGATCTTGCAATACACCGCGCTGACGGATTTATTGCACTGAAAGACATAGCCGAGCGGCAGGATATTTCCAAGAAGTATCTTGAGCAGATCGTGCCTCTGCTGAATAAGGCTGATCTTCTGCGTACAAATCGCGGCTATCAGGGCGGTTACGCTCTTGCGAAAAATCCTGATCAGTACTCCGTGGGTGAGATACTGCGCGTTACCGAGGGAAATCTCTGTCCGGTGAGCTGTCTGCAATACCCCGTCAACGAGTGCCCCAGAGCAGGGGATTGCATTACGCTTCCTGTCTGGGAGGGACTTTATAAGGCGATAAACGATTATCTGGACAATGTTTCTCTTCAGGACATTATCGACAGGGCAAATTCCGGCGGAGATTATATGATTTGAACGAATAAGCGTTTTTGGAGGACGAAAAAATGACAAAGGATATTCAGGAAAGAATTCTTGAGCTGAAAAAGGAAAAGGACGTCTGTATTCTGGCGCATTGCTACCAGACGCATGACATTCTGGAAATAGCGGATTTCGTGGGGGACTCTTTCGGACTGGCACAGAAAGCGGCAAAGGCTCCCAATAAAACGGTGATGATGTGCGGTGTGCGATTCATGGCAGAAACCGTGAAGATACTCTCCCCGGAAAAGAGAGTGCTTATTCCGAGAGAGGAAGCCGGCTGCCCGATGGCGGAGCAGCTTGACGTTGAGATGCTCACTCAGCTAAAGGAAAGATACCCGGACTACAAGGTGGTGGCATATATCAATACCACTGCCGCGCTCAAAACGCTGTCCGATGTGTGCGTTACCTCTTCCTCGGCGGTTAAGATAATCCGCCGCATGGACGCGGACAAGATACTGTTCATTCCGGACTGCAACCTCGGCGATTATGTAAAGAATCAGATCCCCGAAAAGGAGATACAGCTTATACACGGCGGCTGCCCGACTCATGCTAAGCTCACCGCGGCTGAGGTTCACGCTGCCAAAAAGCTTCACCCGGAGGCTCTGGTGCTTGTACACCCGGAGTGCCGCCCGGAGATCGTGGAGCTTGCGGACTTCGCCGGAAGCACAACCGAGATCATGGATTATGCCGCAAAGAGCAGCGCAAAGGAGTTTATCATCGGCACGGAAAACAGCATCGTCCAGCATCTTGGCATAGATCACCCGGACAAGCTATTCTTCCCGCTGTCCAAGGACTGCGTATGCCATAACATGAAGGTTACAACAATCGCCGATGTGCTGCATACTCTTGAGGGCAGGGACGGATTTGAGATCCAGATAGAGGAGCAGGAGCGGCTTGCCGCAAAGCGCTGCATTGACGAAATGCTGAGGCTGGGCAATGACTGACCGCGGAACTGCGCTTATAGCCATGAGCGGCGGTGTTGACAGTTCGGTCGCCGCGGCGCTGATGAAGCAGCGGGGCTACGACTGCATTGGCGTAACCATGAAGCTGCGCAGCAACGAGGACTGCGCCTGCACCGAAAAATCCTGCTGCACCGCAGATGACGCGGAGGACGCACGGAACGCCGCTTATTCCATGGGCATGAAATTCTATGTGTTCAACTTCACTCAGGAGTTCGAGAAGGACGTGATAGACCGCTTTGTGAGCGCCTATGAGCGGGGACTTACCCCGAACCCCTGCATTGACTGCAACCGCTACATGAAGTTTGAGCTGCTGTATCAGCGGGGAAGAGCGCTTGGCTGCGACTACATTGTTACCGGGCATTACGCCCGGACGGAATATGACGAATCCCACGGCAGATGGGTGCTGAAAAAGGCAAAGAATGCCGCAAAGGATCAGAGCTACGTCCTCTATTCCATGACGCAGGAGCAGCTTTCCCATACAATCTTCCCGCTGGGTGATTTCTCCAGCAAGGACGAGGTGCGGGCGCTGGCGGAGCAGCTTGGACTGCTTAACGCTCACAAGCACGACAGTCAGGATATCTGCTTTGTCCCGGACGGGGATTATGCGGAGTTTATCCGCCGTAGGACAGGTAAAACCTACCCGCACGGCAGCTTTGTGGACACGCAGGGAAACGTTATCGGCGAGCATTCCGGACTGATACGCTACACCATAGGTCAGCGCAAGGGACTTGGAGTAGGCTTTGGCGAAAGAATGTACGTCTGCGGCAAGGATATAGAGCGCAATACCGTAACTTTGTCCCGGGAGGAGGGACTGTATTCCTCAAAGCTCACCGCCGCGGATTTCAACTGGATATTGTTCTCAGAGCCGCCGAAAACTCCTGTTCAGGTTACGGCGAGGACGCGCTACAACGGAAAGGAAACCCCCGCAAAGGCTTGGGCTGACGACAGCGGGCTTGTCCATGTTGAGTTTGAACAGCCTCAGAGGGCAGTTACCGCAGGGCAGGCGGTGGTGCTTTATTCCGATGATGCTGTCGTGGGCGGAGGTACTATTATCACGTCTGAGAAATAATTTATATAAACGAATTTATTAATAGCATTGACCGTTCCGGTTTTCCGGAGCGGTTTTTTGCGATTTCAAGCTGTTTTTTGCACAAAAATAACGTGAAATGTTTGTTAAATGTTTTTAGTATGCTAAATAAACATGGGGGTATATGAGTTACGCAATACAAAAATGGAAGGATTTATGGTACAATATTAGTATTGTTAAACTAATAACAAACTAAAACCAGTTCTTTTGTTTGGATTTTGTTGAAATTCCGCCGGAGCGGTTGGAGTTCATCAAGGAATAAATCTTTATCCCGGCACACATTGCATATCAAATAAGGAGGTACTATTTCTATGCAAAGCAGCATTCAGTTGTCCGAGGTCGATGAGATAATTGACCGCATCGGCTGCGAGGAAAAGAACATCATCTCAATATTACAGGGGGTTCAGGAGCATTACCGCTACCTGCCGAGAGAGGTGTTCCCGCACATTGCAAAGCGGCTCAACGTTGGCGAAGCAAGGCTTTTCAGCGTGGCTACTTTTTACGAGAATTTCTCCCTTGAGCCTAAGGGAAAGTATGTTATAAAGGTATGCGACGGAACGGCATGTCATGTCCGCCAGTCGCCGCCGATCCTTGCAAGACTTCGCGAGGAGCTTGGGCTTTCTGAAACCAAAAAGACCACCGACGACCTTATGTTCACGGTTGAAACAGTATCATGCCTCGGCGCCTGCGGACTTGCTCCGGTAATAACTGTAAACGATCAGGTACACGCTGAGATGACGCCGGATAAAGCGTCGGAAATTCTGAAGCAGCTTAGGGAGGGCAACGAGGAATGTTAAAGGACAGACAGGAACTTAAAGCGTTCCGCGAGGAGTGCGTAAAGGCGTATAATGCCTATAAGCGTAAAATACTGGTCTGTGCAGGTACAGGCTGCGTTTCCAGTGGTTCGCTGCACATATATGACAAGCTCAAGGAGCTTATCGAGGCAAAGGGTATCCACTGCGCGGTGGAGCTTGAGCATGAGCCGGAGTCGGACGGCGTTGCGCTTAAAAAGAGCGGCTGCCACGGATTCTGCGAGAGAGGCCCGCTTGTCCGTATCGAGCCGGAGGGCTGGCTTTACACAAAGGTAAAGGTAGAGGACTGCGAGGAGATCGTTGAAAAGTCGATCGTGAACGGCGAGCACATCGAGCGCCTTGCGTTCCAGAAGAACGGCGAGGTTTTCAAGACTCAGGATGAGATCCCGTTCTACAAGAAGCAGACCCGTGTGGTTCTGGAGCACTGCGGACATATCGACTCCCTTTCTATAAAGGAGTATCTGTCCCAGGGCGGATATTCCGGGTTTGAGAAGGCGCTGTTCGACATGACCCGCGATGAGGTTATTGAAGAAGTCAGCGAATCCGGGCTGCGCGGACGCGGCGGCGGAGGATTCCCGGCTAGCCGCAAGTGGGCGCAGGTAAGACGTCAGTCTGCTCCCCAGAAGTACGTTGTCTGCAACGGCGACGAGGGCGACCCCGGAGCATTCATGGACAGAAGCATCATGGAAGGCGACCCTCACCGTATGCTTGAGGGCATGATGATTGCCGGAGCAGCCTGCGGAGCTACCGAGGGCTACATATATGTAAGAGCGGAGTATCCGCTGGCGGTTTCACGTTTGCAGACCGCTATTGAGCAGGCAAGAGAGATCGGTCTGCTTGGAAAGAATATCCTCGGCAGCGGCTTTGATTTCGATATTCACATCAACCGCGGCGCAGGCGCGTTCGTCTGCGGCGAGGGCAGCGCGCTGACCGCTTCTATCGAGGGCAAGCGCGGAATGCCGAGAGTTAAGCCTCCGCGCACAGTTGAGCATGGACTTTTTGACAGCCCGACGGTGCTTAACAACGTTGAAACCTACGCTAATGTTCCGTCGATAATTCTTCGCGGTTCTGAGTGGTTCAAGGAAATCGGCGTTGAGAAAAGCCCCGGAACAAAGGCATTCGCGATCACCGGCGATATCGAGAACACCGGACTTATCGAAGTTCCGATGGGTACCACCCTGCGCGAGGTCATTTATGACGTAGGCGGCGGTATCCGCGGCGGCGGAAAGTTCAAGGCAGTGCAGATCGGAGGCCCCTCCGGCGGCTGCCTTACTGAAAAGGATCTTGACCTGCCTCTCGATTTTGACTCCGTAAAGAAAGCGGGAGCAATGATCGGCTCCGGCGGTCTGGTAGTAATGAACGACAAGACCTGCATGGTCGAGGTAGCTCGGTTCTTCATGAACTTCACCCAGAACGAGTCCTGCGGTAAGTGCGTACCCTGCCGCGAGGGAACACGCCGTATGCTTGAAATTCTTGAGAGAATTGTCGCTGGAAACGGCGAGCCGGGGGATATCGACCTGCTGCTTGAGCTTGCGGAAACCATTTCGGCGACAGCCCTCTGCGGTCTGGGCAAGTCCGCCGCTTCACCCGTTGTAAGCACGATAAAGAACTTCCGTGAGGAATACGAGGCGCATATCTTTGAGAAGCGCTGTCCTGCGGGAGTCTGCCAGAAGCTGAAGAAGATCGAAATTCAGCCGGATAAGTGCAAGGGCTGCTCAAAGTGCTCAAGAGGCTGCCCGGTAGGCGCGATCAGCGGACAGATAAAGTCCCCGTTCGTGATCGACCAGAGCAAGTGTATCAAGTGCGGTGCGTGTGTTACTACCTGCCCGTTCGGTGCGATAGAGGTGAAGTGAAATGGACAAGAACAGATATCTTACAATTGACGGAATTCCCGTTGAAATAAACGGAGAGAAAAATCTCCTTGCGCTCATTCAGAAGGTCGGAATTAAGATGCCGACATTCTGCTATCATTCTGAGCTTTCAACCTATGGCGCGTGCCGTATGTGTATGGTGGAGGATCAGTGGGGAACGCTCCACGCAGCCTGCTCCACTCCTCCTAAAGCCGGAATGGAGATCCGCACAAATACCGAGCGTCTGCGCAAGTACAGAAAGGTAATTCTGGAGCTGCTGCTGGCTAATCACTGCCGCGACTGTACCTCCTGTGAAAACAACGGCAAGTGCAAGCTTCAGGATATTGCGCGCCGCTTTAATATCGAGGGAGTGCGCTTTCCGAATGCCGCTCCCAAGCCGGAGCTTGACACATCATCTCCCTGCATAACCATCGACCACCACAAGTGCATTCTCTGCGGCGACTGCGTAAGAACCTGCAACGAGATCCAGCACGTCGGCGCAATCGACTTCATGCACCGCGGCTCTAAAATGCAGGTCGGAACTGCATTCCATGTTCCGATCGCTGAATCAGGCTGTGTAGGCTGCGGACAGTGCGCTGCGGTATGTCCCACCGGCGCAATCGTTGTCAAGAGCAACGTCCGCGAGGTGTGGAAGCAGCTTGACGATAAGGATACCCACGTTACAATTCAGATCGCACCGGCAGTCCGTGTTGCAATCGGCAGAGAGCTTGGACTTGAGGACGGCTACAATGCTATCGGACTGATCGTTGCCGCGCTCAGAAGAATGGGCTTTGACGAGATTTACGACACCTCCACCGGCGCAGACCTGACTGTTATTGAGGAGTCTGCGGAGCTTCTGGAGCACGTTGAGGCTGGCGGAGATATGCCGCTGTTCTCTTCCTGCTGCCCCGCATGGGTGCGCTTCTGTGAGTCCAGATATCCGGAGCTTATGAAGTACGTATCAAGCTGCAAGTCGCCTATGCAGATGTTTGCGTCAGTTATCCGCGAGCAGTTCAAGGATAATCCCAAGAAGCACGTTCATGTTGCTCTTATGCCCTGCACGGCGAAGAAGTACGAGGCTGTCCGCGACGAATTCCGCGACAAGGACGGAAACCAGACGGTGGACTATGTACTTACAACTCAGGAATTTGTGCAGATGGTAAAGGAGTCCGGAATTCTGCTCACAGAAATACAGGCTGAGGCAGTTGATATGCCATTCGGAACAATGGCTGGCGCCGGAATTATCTTCGGAACCACCGGCGGTGTTACCGAAGCCGTTCTCAGAAGAATTTCTGATAACAAGAAGGGAATTGGCGCTGAATATCAGAGCGTAAGAGGACTTCAGGACATCAAGGAGGTCAATATCCCCTACGGTGAAAAGACGCTCCATATCGGCGTGGTAAGCGGTCTTGGCAATGCTGAGAAGCTTATTGAGCGCATAAAGGCAGGCGAGCATTTTGACTTCGTGGAGGTTATGGCTTGCCCCGGCGGCTGCATAAACGGCGCAGGACAGCCGTTTGTTCATTCGCCGGAGAAGAAAGAGCGTTCCAACGGTCTGTATTATGCGGACAGAATGAGCAGCATCAAGAGCAGCGATCAGAACCCGCTGATCGACACGCTGTACAGCGGAATGCTCAAGGGAAGGGAACACGAGCTGCTTCATGTCGAGTACAAGAAGTAATTCTTTCTGATCATATCCCGGAGAATTTTACCTCGGAGCTACTTGCTCCGGGGTTTTCGCTTTCATTGAGAAATTCTTCCTAGCTCGACATTAATTGACCGCATTTTTGGAAGCTTTGTGCAAAAATGACGAAATAAATGCTAAAACTTTGTTTCCAAAAGCATTCGTTTGAATGCTGACAAATGTCGATTTATGTGTTATAATTAAACCGATGGTGAAAACCAGAAAAATTTTTACGGAGGTTTGGTTATGACAATCAAGAATATGTCCATTGTATCGCTTGTTTGCGGCATTGTGGGTATCGTAGGCTCTTTCATTCCTTATGTAAGCTATGTTGCTCCTCTTTGCGCAATTGCAGGTATCGTTTTTGGCGCACTTTCACTCAAGAAGGTAAAGGAAGGCGGAGCTACTGAGGGCAACGAAAAGGGACTTGCTACTGCTGGTCTGGTACTCGGTATTGTTTCCACCGCATTCTCTATTATCATGTTCGCTTGTGCAGTTTGTGCATTATGCGCACTGGGCGGCATTATCGCTGCAGCAGGCAACTAATTACTTATTGCCTTTAGATCAAAGTTAAGCCCTGCCCTTGTCGGGCGGGGCTTTCCTGTTTACGGAGGAATTATGTTTCCCGGTTTTGAGTTATTCGGAAAATTTATCAGCAGCTATATGCTGACTACCCTAGCAGGAATTTTCACTGCCTGCCCGATCGCAATTTCGCGCTACAAGAAGCGCGGAGGTAACGATATAAGCATGATTTTCGTGTTTCTTTTCGGAGCTATCGGCTGCGCGGTGGGAATGCATCTGCTGTATGGAATTACAAATATCCAGTATTGGGGCAGTCTTTTCAGCGCGGGCAGCTTTCTGGAGTTCTGGGACGCGGCGCAGCTTATTTTTGGAGGTTCGGTGTTCTACGGAGGACTTATCGGAGGTCTGTTTGCCGGGTTCCTCTCAATGCGTTATCAGAAGCTTGATTATGGACTTACGGCAGACTGCGCCGCGCCCTCTATCGCATTGTTCCACGCTTTCGGGCGGGTGGGCTGCTTCCTTGGCGGCTGCTGCTACGGTGTGGAATGGGAGCATGGAATAACATTCACAAATGCTCTCGTTGAGAGCGCCAACGGAGTTCCGAGAGTTCCCGTGCAGCTTTTTGAAGCAGGAATGGAGTTTGCTCTGTTCGGTCTGCTTTCAGTAATGCTGGCAAAGGGCTGGCTTAAAAACAGGCTTTTAGAGGTGTATCTGCTGATCTATTCCGTGGGCAGATTTACGTTGGAGTTCTGGCGCGGGGACGAGTACCGCGGCTTCTTGTTCGGACTTTCCACCTCGCAGCTTATAAGCATTGCCGTTTTTGCGGCGGCAGTGGCAATGCTTATCGTGTATAAGTTCAGAAGAAAAGAAAGTGCTCCTGCTGAGTGATATCGTTAAATATATAGCCGTCCAGTATAGTGCGTTGCCGATAAAGCAGTTTTCAACCCGCCGAGCAGATAATCTGTTACTTAGATGAAGGTTCGGCGAGGCGGCTTTTTTCGCAGATCGGAGTTGAATATCACCGCAAATCTTGACATAATAAGCCAAATATGATACAATAATATGATAGAAAAAAGGCGGAATTGCACAGAAGCTGTGCAGCTCTGCCGGAAAATTGTCTGAAAGGGGCAAAAATACTTGCTGGAATTACAAAATCTTGTCTGGAAGCTTCCGGACGGAGAGCCTATAATAAACGGCATAAGCTGTAAAATGGACAGCCGCCTGGTGGTCATAACAGGCCCGAACGGAGGCGGAAAAACCACGCTTGCAAAGCTTATCGCGGGAGTTGAGAAGCCCACAAGCGGAAAGATCCTGCTGGACGGCGAGGATATCACAGACATGGACATTACCGGGCGCGCAAAGCTCGGAGTAGCCTATGCGTTTCAGCAGCCGGTGCGATTCAAGGGGCTTACCGTCCGCGATCTTCTGGAGCTTGCCTCCGGGAAGAAGCTGGAGCACGGAGAGCTGTGCGACCTGCTGGGAAAGGTAGGCTTGTGCGCGGAGGAATATATCGACCGGGAAATGAGCGCGGCTCTTTCCGGCGGCGAAGCAAAGCGAATTGAGATAGCCACGGTTCTTGCCAGAAACGCGAAGCTTTCGGTATTTGACGAGCCTGAGGCAGGTATCGACCTTTGGAGCTTCACAAGGCTGGTCGAAACCTTTGAGGAGATCCGCAGCAGCACCAGCGGCTCTCTCGTGATAATTTCACATCAGGAACGTATCTTGTCGATCGCTGATGAGATCGTTGTTGTTGCAGACGGCAGAGTGCGCACAAGCGGAAAGCGGGAGGAAATTCTCCCGGCGCTGCTCAAGGGCGAGTTCTCCTGCCGCTGCCCGCAGAGAAACGGAGGCGGCTGTCAATGAGCGATTTACAGGAAATGAATTTTAACAGCGTTACCGAGGAGATGCTTAAGGTGATCTCTGATTACGACAGCGTAAGCGGATTCAAGGGCGCGTATAATATCCGTGAGGACAGCCAGTGCGCCGGAAGAAAGTCCTCTGCAAACATCACGATCGAGCCAAAGACCGACAAGCCGGGTATCAACATCACGATTAAGCCGCACACCGTAGGGGAAACTGTGTTTATTCCGGCGTGCGTGACCCATACAAATGTGGACGACCTTGTGTACAACGATTTCTTTGTAGGCGAGGGCGCTGATGTTGTGATAGTTGCCGGCTGCGGAGTTCATAACGACGGCGAAGAGGAGTCGCGTCACAACGGAATTCACCGTTTCTTCCTTGAGAAGGGTGCAAAAGTCCTCTACAAGGAAAAGCATATCGGCACCGGAAACGGCAATGGACTTAAAAAGATCGACCCGGTGACCGACTGCTTCCTGAAAGAAGATTCCTGCCTTGAAATGGACACGATCCAGCTAGGCGGCGTAGACCGTTCCACCCGAACTACCTCTGCCGTGCTGGATAAGGGAGCGAAGATCATCGTGCGGGAGCGTATCATGACCGACCATGAAGAGGACGCCGTGACTAAGTTCAATGTGAAGCTGAACGGCGAGGACAGCGGCGCGGATCTTGTTTCCCGCTCGGTTGCCCGCGGAAATTCGCATCAGGCATTCTATTCCGTGGTTGAGGGAAACAACCGCTGCACCGGACATTCCGCCTGTGACGCTATCCTTGCGGAAAACGGCAGGGTTGACGCTCAGCCGGCGCTTAATGCGGCGAACGTTGACGCGGCTCTTATCCACGAAGCTGCTATCGGAAAGATCGCCGGAGAGCAGATACTGAAGCTCTGCTCCCTCGGACTTACCAGAGAGCAGGCGGAGGAAAAGATAATCGAGGGCTTCCTGAAGTGAAGCTGTATACCTGCGTTTACTGGCTTCTTCAGTGGACTTGGGGAATAATTCAGAATATAGCCGGATTGTTCCTGTTTTTGCTGAATATCCGGCGGGAGCACCGATTCTTCAACGGCGCTGTGGTAACTATCTGGAATAATCCGGGTTACAGCACCGGTCTTGGTATGTTCATTTTCATGAGCGAGAAGCTGTCCGGAGATTCTGAGCAGGGCGAATTTGCGCGGACTTGCGTGCATGAATACGGGCACACGGTTCAGTCTATAATTTTAGGTCCTCTGTTCCTGCTGGTTATTGGGCTTCCGTCAATGCTGTGGGCGGTAATTCCTGTGTTCAAGCGGTACAGGAGGGAGAAAAGGGTGTCCTACTATTCCTTTTACCCGGAGCGCTGGGCGAATTATCTCGGCGAGCGGGTGACAAAATGTCCGTCAATGGGACAGGCGTGATTTGCTTTTGAACGATGATTTAATTGGGTGAATAATGACGCATTATGAGATTTTTTTGCGCTGCTTTCCCGCATTAAAACTGAATGAGCAGCAGTTTATTCGGATGTCCGGCATACAGGACGGAACGCTGTTTGAAACGGACGGCGGCTTTGCGCTGGTTAAAGGAAACAACATACGTCTGCTGTGCGTACTCCCCGAAAAACAGGGGCAGGGAATTGGCGGCGCGCTTCTGGCGCAGGCTGAGGACTTTATCCGCAGTAATGGCTGCGATCGGGCGGAGATAGGCGGAACCGGCTCTGGATTGTTTATCGGCGCGGTCAGGGAAAGCGCAGGGTTCTTTGAGAAGCGTGGGTACAGCTTCGGCGAGGATATCGCGGAAATGTACGGAAATTCCGGAGAGCTGCGGCTTGACGTGAAGCAGCCCGACGGGGTGGAGTTCAGATATGAACCGGGCGGCTCTGAGCGGCTGAAACATGCAGTTTCAGCAGTTGACGAGGACTGGGTGCAGTATTTCAGCGAGGGAGAGATTTTCTGCGCATACTGCGGCGGTGAGATCGCAGCTTTTTGCATAGTCGAGGACGATGTTGACTGCATATTTTCTGACGGAACAGCCCGGGTGGGCAGCGTTGGCTGCGTCGGTACTGTGCCGAAGTTCCGGCGGCAGGGAATAGGGCTGACGATGGTCGCGCGTGCTTCACAGCAGCTTATCCGGAGCGGCTGCGGCAGGATCTTCATTCACTACACCGCAGTATACGACTGGTACGCGAAGCTGGGCTATAAGACCGGATTGTGGGTAAGGCTCGGAGGAAAGGAACTGAATTAGGGACACGCTGATTAAAGCGAAGTGTATCAAAATCAGCCGCGTGAGTTCGCTCGTTTGAACGGGGCGATTTTGATTTAATCAGCGTTTCCTTAACATAATGCACCGCTGATCAATCTGCCAGCGGTGCTTTTTTGTGCTATTTTACAAAAATCTGCTTGAAATTCCATGTAATATATGGTATAATTTATTAAATAAGAACTAATCAGGAGGCAGACATGAGTGACGAAACCCGGATCAATCCCGCCCTCGGCGGTACAACAGAAATAAATCCCGCGCTTTCCGGCAGTACCACTGCGGTAAATCCGGCTTTGTCTGCCGCAGCCGCGATCAGCCCCGGAACTGTTCTGCCCGGAGGATATAGGATAAAACAACGGCTTAACGCTCCCGCCGGAGAAGCGGATATTTACATCTGCGAGCAGGATGGGGCGGAATATGCTGCGAAGATCTACCGCCGTTCCATTGCGGTGAAAAGCGAGGTTATTTCCGCGCTGCGGGAGGTTCGCTGTCCCTATGTCGCTCCGCTGTATCAGTCGGACGTTTACGGCGGTCTGCCATACGAGATACTGCCGTATTACAGGAACGGCTCATTGCAGGGCAGGCGGTTCAGCTTTGAGCAGCTTAGAACCAAGATAATTCCGGAGATAAACGAGGCTCTGGCGGCGCTCCATGACGTGGGAATAATCCACAAGGATCTGAAGCCCTCAAACATCATGCTTACCGACAGCGGTGATATTGCAATAATCGACTTTGGAATAAGCTCCGTACAGGCGAGCGGAAGCACGGTTGTAGTCACCAGCACCGGAATGACCCCGGAGTATTCCGCGCCGGAAACGTTCCGTAAGCTGTTTCTTGAGGAGTCAGATTATTATTCCTTCGGGATAACGCTGTATGAGCTTTTCTGCGGGAAAACTCCCTACACGGATATGTCTGCGGAGGAAATAGCGCAGTACACCGCGATTCAGCGTATTCCGCTGCCGGAGAATATGCCGCAGCAGCTTAAAGACCTGATCTCCGCGCTTACATATTACGACATAACCAACCGCCGGAACAAGTCAAATCCTAACCGCCGCTGGACTTACACCGAGGTGGAAAACTGGTGCAGGGGCGTGGCGCAGCCTGTTCCCGGCGAAGGGTCGGAGCCGCTGGAGAAGCAGTTCCCGACATACACGTTCCTAAATATGCGGCTCAACAGCATTCATGCGGTGGTAACTGCGTTTGCTGAGAACTGGGAGCAGGGAAAAAAGCAGGTGTTCCGTGGAATACTATCGGGCTTCCTCAAGCCCTATGACCCGGAGCTTGCGGGATATGTGCTGGACGCAGAGGACGAAGCGGCGAACGGCGGAAATCCGGATCTTGCTTTTTTCAAGCTGATTTACCGCCTCGACCCGGAAACAAAGGCTTTCTTCTGGAAAGACAAGCGTTTCGACAGCATTTCCGCGCTGGGAGAGCATATCCTCGACAGCATGAACAGCGGAACTGATGAAGAATTCATCGGCGAGGTGCTTTCAATGAAGCTCATCTCTGCGTATGTTCAGAGCGCCTGCCCCGGCGACAGCGCACTTGCGGAGGCTGCGCAGAGCCTTGAGGACATGGTGAAATTCGGCGGAGATGACGAGCGGACGATGCAGCTTGCACGTTACACGGTTGGATTTGCGCTTTGCGGCGACAAATACCTTAAAATAGACGATAAAAGCTTTGGCACGGTTGACGAGCTGGTTAGGTACATGAAAGCGCTGCTTAAAGAGGATTACATGGCATTCGAGCGCTTCTGCGGCAGGATAATCGGCAGAAACTCCCAGCTTAATGTTCAGTTTGAGGCATGGCTCAACGCTCTCGGCAAGCGCAGAGAGGTGGAGCAGTGGAAGGATAGTCTGGTCTGACTGGAAACGGAGGTAAATATGAGCGGCCCGAAAACGTCAAGATATAAGCTTACAGCGGCTCAGCGCCGGGCTTTGATAGCTCAGCGTGAACGTGAGCGCAGAGCAGGAGAGGCAAAGGCGCATATCGTTCACCTCACCGCAAAGCTGAATTCCGCCAAAAAACTTCCGGAATCAGCGGCGGAGCAGGCGAGGGAGCTTGCGGAGCGCACCGGCGGCGATAACGGCTATTATGAGCTGCGGAAAAAGCTTGAAGCGGCGGCTGACGCAGAGATAGAGAAGCTGTCCAAGCTTAAAAAGGAGAAAAACCCCGATAAACTGGAACGTGCAGTAAGCGACGCTCGGAAATCCCTTGAGGAGATAAGCCGGCTCCATGGAGCGCTGGACGGTATTGCAGTGCAGAATATCCGGCAGCTTCGGGAGAACATCATGGATAGCGTTGATGAAGCATTTGGCGCGGATTTCAGCAAAATAATGACCCCGGCGCAGAAGCAGCTCCGACAGGATAAGCTGGAGCTTTCCGAGCGGCTTTGCGAGATCAGTTCAATGGAGCTGAGCGAGGGACTTCGCAAGGATATTGCGGACGCAGAGAAGAAGCTTGCGCAAATTGACAACGCCGATTTCCTGCACAATTTCAGTTCAATGACAGTCGCCGCGCTGGAAAAGGAGTGCAGGAGCTATTCTGAGCTTCGCAGTCAGTACGGCGCAGAATACGACCGGCTTCTTGCGGAATATCAGGCTCTTTGCGCTCAGGCGGGAACCGAGCCGGAGGGCGTTCCTTTCGGCAGAAGCGCAGTAGAGCGGCTCAGCGTGCTTATCTCTGAAACGGAGGCAAAGCTTGCTGACAGCGACGAGCAGAGTTACATCAGCCGCTGCATTGACGAGGTAATGGAGGACATGGGCTACCGTCTGATCGGAAACCGCTCAGTTGTGAAAAAGAGCGGCGCGCAGTTCCGAAACGAGCTTTATTCCTTTGCTGAGGGAACGGCGGTGAACGTGACCTATTCCTCAAACGGAAACATAACTATGGAGCTTGGCGGAACTGATATGACAGACCGTATTCCCGACCCTTCCGAAACCGACAGGCTCACCGAGGATATGCGCAGCTTCTGCGGCAGGTTCAAGGAATTTGAGCGGCGGCTTCAGGAAAAGGGCATAGTGTCGGAGCATATCTCGCTGCTCCCGCCGGAAGCGGAGTATGCGCAGATAATCAACCTTTCCGACTATGAAATGACGGAGAACTATGAGCGCTTCTCCGCAGAGAATACCGGAGAAACTGCATTAAAGGAAATGACCGCAGATGAGTAAATACAGAATATGCCCGGACTGCGGCTTTCACAATCCCATAAGCCGGATAGAATGCTCCGAGTGTGAAGCAGACCTCACCGCAGTCCCGGTGGTAGATGAAAATACCGCGCAGAACAATACTCCTCCCGCGGCAAAACGGGCAATGATAAGGCAATGCGGCTGCGGCGCAAAAAATCCTGCTGCGGCGCGGAAGTGCTCGGTCTGCGGGGAGGATATTTCGGATATAATTCCAGCGGAGGACACCGGGGAGCAGTGTGCGCATTTTACACTAGCCTCTGTTGACGGAAGCTATGCCTTTGAACTGACCGAGCCGGAGGTAACTGTCGGCAGGGAGAAGTCCATGAGCGGCTACCTGTCGGGAAAGCCTTTCGTAAGCCGTGTCCACGCGAAATTCGAAACAGAGGACGGCAGGATTTTCATCACAAATCTCAGTACGACCAACTTCACTTATGTGAACAACCTAAAGATCTCCGGCAGGCAGGAGCTTTCTGACGGGGACGAGATAGGGCTTGGGGGCTGCATTTCAGGCGGTTCAAGGCAGGACGGCGCGGCGTATTTCATTGTGAGGATATGCCCATGCTCGTAGCAAGGATACTCTACCCGGTCAAAACTCTTGGCCCCGGCTCAAGAATAGGTATGTGGCTGTGCGGCTGCACGCACAAATGCAGCGGGTGCAGCAATCCGGAACTATGGGAGCGGCAGGAGAAGTACCGGATTTCAGTTGATGATCTGCTGAGGCTTATCCATTCGATATCCGATAATAACAAGGTGGACGGTTTCACGATAACCGGCGGCGACCCCATGCAGCAGCCGGAGGAGCTGGCTTTGCTTCTGCCGGAATTAAGAAAGATCTCGCGGGATATTCTGGTTTATACTGGGTATACGCTTGAAGAACTGAGGGAAATGAGATCGGAGTGCGTTGACAGGGCGCTGAATAACATCGCTGTGCTGATCGACGGCAGATATATCGCGGAGCGCAATAACGGCTGCCCGCTGCGCGGTTCGGACAATCAGCGGGTGATCTATATTGACGAGGGCTTCCGGGGCGCATATGAGGAATATATGCGCCGTGGGAATGAAATACAGAACTTTACCGCAGGAAACAGCGTTATTTCCGTGGGAATACACAGCGCGGATTATCCGGAGCAGCTTGAACGGAGGCTGTCGGAGAAAAATCTGCTGAAAGGCAATGAAAATGAGTGAAAATCCAGTGTGCGGCGATATCGCGTTTATACGGCTCTCGCTTATGAACGAGGCGCTGACGCGGGTGGAAAGGCTGCCATATCCCGGCGAGATACAGTCCTGCCTGAAACGCAGGAGAAGTCTGCTTGACCTCACCAATCTGCTATATATCGTCTGCGGCGGCGAGGAACTGCCGGAATTTTCGCCGGAACCCGACAAGAATCCCCAGCCGGAGCATACCCCGGAAAAGCCCACAGCCGATCCATTGCCGGAAACAAAGGCGCTTATGGAGTTCCTCGGCAAGGCAGGCGGGAATGTGCTGCGTTCCGCGGCGGGGCAGGCGGCAAGGACAGGGACAGTCAATGCGGACACCGCGAAACGAGCGGCGGTGAGTGGTATCGCTCAGACGATCAGCATGATGATGAGGGAGGACAGGGATAAATGACCGAGCTTGAAGAACTCAAACAGCGTATTGAAATAGAAGAGCTTCACCAGCGGCTTGACGCGGCGGAGAAAAAGATCGCGATTCTGACCGAAACGCTGAGCACGCTTAAAGATATACAGTCCTCAGAGCAGATGAGCGCGTATCTTTCCAGTCAGGAGCGGCTGCTAAAGGCGGCGGCTTTCCTGAACACTGTTTCCGACAATGAAAAGTTCGATCTGGACGCCCAGCGGCAGTCTGCGGAGCAGGTAAAAGCGCAGCGGCAGGAGATCGACGCGCGTATCCAAGCCGCTTTGAAAAATTCCCGGGAGCAGAGTATGCTTGCCTCCAACACCCGTATCGCCGAGGCGCTGGATAAATGGCAGTCCCAGCAGCCGGACACAAGCTACGAAACGGCGCTGAAGTTCCTTGCCTACCGGGTCGAAAAGGACGAGGTGACTATCACCGGGTTCAATACCTATCACACCTTTGACGGAGAGGTGATAATTCCGGAGGTGCTTGAGATACCGGACGTTATCGACGGCTGCACGGTCACAAAGATAGGGGACGGCGCATTCCAAAATACAAAGCTGAAACGGCTTATTCTGCCGGAGCATTTGTACATGATAGGTAAGAACGCGTTCAGTTCCTGTTCGCTGACAATGCTCACCTTTCCGGACAGCCTCAGATCTGTCGGCATCGGAGCATTTGCAAGCTGTGATTTTACGGAGATACATCTTGAGAACACCCACGTTTCGGTGATCCCTGAAAAGTGCTTCGGCTGGTGCGGAAAGCTGTCTAAAATAGTCCTGCCGGATACGCTGGTGAGCATTGAAAATAACGCCTTTGTTGAGTGTTCAAGGCTGGAAAGGCTTGTTGTTCCTGAGAATACCCAGTCTATAATCAGTCCGTTCAGCGACTTCTTCCTTAGCCGCAGCAGGGCGGTCGCAGTTCTCGGTATGTATACCGAGCTTGTTGACCTGTGCGGGATAATGGTAGGCTCTTCCGGAGGGGGAAGCGTTGAGATTTATTGCCTGCCGAACAGCCGTGCGCAGAAGTATTGTCTTGAAAACGGAATTATTTGTAAGCATCTGTCGGAGTTCCCGAACGATTAAAGGAGAAAAGCTATGTCTGACTACACCCCGAAATGGCACCGCGAGCTTGAGATTTTCTGTAAGATAAAGCCGCTTATCATGCTGGAGGGAAACATCTGTGACAGCTATCAGTTCCCGCATGAGGGCAGTGTTCCTGCTGGAAGCATTCTCAGGCTCACGGATTATCTGCATTACTTCTTCAAGGACATGGGCTACAAGGATATCGTGTTTTACGACAGCCTGCGGGGATTTACGAACACCTGCGAGGAAGGCTATATCGAGGATTTTGCAAAGCTCTGCGGCATCTGCGTTTCAAACGGGGCAGTCCCGGCTTCCTTTAAGGGGTGCAGCGACGGCGGCGCGGTTCAGCTTATCCGCAGCGCGGTTTCCCAGAACAGAGAGCCTTGTGTTATCGTGATGAATTTCGCTTCTCGGTACATAGTTTCCCCCGACCATTTGCAGCAGTCGGAGGTAGACAGCTACACCACTCTTTTGCAGGCTTCTATGGAAGCCGCCGAGGTGAAAACCGACCGGGGAAAGCTGAAAAACCTGCTGGTGCTTATCGTCAACAAATCCAATGATATCCCGGCGTGGTTCTACCTTGACAATCCGAACGAAAAGACCATTACCATTTCAACTCCCACCAAAGAGGAGCGGCTGAGATTTGTTAAGGGAGATAATTTTGCGACCTTTTTCGCCGGAGATGTATTCAAGACAGATATCGCTCTATATGAGGGGCGGCAGGCTGAGCTTGAGAAGATACAGGAGCGTTTCGCGGCGCTTACGGAGGGCTTCAGCTTTACCGAGATGAACGGTCTGCGCAAGCTCTGCAAAAACGAGCGCGTGTCGATACGGAATATGTGCGATGTTATCGACCTGTACAAATACGGAATAAAGGAAAATCCGTGGCGCAGTCTGGATATAAATTCCCTGAGAACCGCCGAGGAGGACTTCCGAAAGCGCGTAAAGGGTCAGGATTATGCCATAACCAAAACGCTTGACGTGGTGAAGCGCGCCGTAACCGGAATGTCCGGGCTGCAAGGCTCGTCACACACGCGACCTAAGGGAGTGCTGTTCTTCGCAGGACCCACCGGAACCGGAAAGACCGAGACCGCAAAGACCCTTGCAGAGCAGCTTTTTGGTGATGATAGCTGCTGCATACGCTTTGACATGAGCGAATACAGCCAGAGCCACAGCGACCAGAAGCTGCTTGGAGCGCCTCCCGGATATGTGGGCTATGAAGCCGGAGGTCAGCTCACCAACGCGGTGAAGAACAACCCCTTTTCGATCCTGCTTTTTGACGAGATAGAAAAGGCTCACCCCTCTGTTCTGGACAAGTTCCTCCAGATACTTGAGGACGGAAGAATGACCGACGGACAGGGAAACACGGTGTATTTCAGCGAGTGCGTGATAATTTTCACCAGCAACCTCGGTATCTACACCCGCGCTGCGGACGGCGGCAGGGTTCAGAATGTCACCGCAGATATGCCCTATCCGGAGGTTCAGCAGAGAGTTCGGGACGCCATCGAGGACTACTTCAAGCTGGAGCTTGGCAGACCGGAGATACTGAACCGAATCGGCGAGAATATCGTGGTTTTCGACTTCATCAGACCGGAAGCCGCAGGGCAGATATTGCAGTCGCAGGTGAGCAGGATTCTCTCAAATCTTGCCGCAGACAAACAGATATTTGTCACCCTGTCGGACGCGGCAAATTCCGTCCTGCTGGAAAAGGCTCTTGGAAACCTTATGAACGGCGGTCGCGGTATCGGAAATATTGTGGAAAACCTGCTGATAAATCCCCTGTCGCGGTATCTGTTCGACAATGGGATTTTTTCAGACGCAGAGCTTGAGATAACGGCGATTGATCCGGAAGCAATGCCGGCTTCGCTTACTTGTCGGAGAAAATGAAATGAAGATAAGTGCAGTGACCCGCCGGGGCATTGGAAAACCGGCGAGCGATGACAGAATACTTGTCGGCAGCAGAGTTCTCTGTGAGGAGGAATTTACTGCGGAGCTGCCTGCGCTCTGCCCTGTCGGGATTGCCGACGGAGTTGGCGGCTATGCCGGGGGAGATATCGCCGCACAGTATGTCTGCGAGCGGCTTTCGCAGTGTGCGCCGGAGCTGGACGCGGTGACTGCGTTGAACGACAGCATTATCGCAATTTCCCGGAAAACCACCGGAAAGGAGAAAATGGCTTCCACTTTTTCGGGAATAATCCCCGTAACGGAGGGCATGGTAAGGCTTCTCCATATCGGTAATACGCGGGTATACGCAATTCAGGGCGGATATCTGAAACAGCTCACTACCGATATGACCGCGTATAACTACTTCATGTCACTTGGCAGGACAGAGGACGCGGAGAATTGCAGCCGCAGTGAGATCACAGCCTGCTTCGGCGGAGGTATAAGATCCCTGTTCAAGCCGCTGCTGACAGAGATCCAACCCTGTTCGGTGCTTATCACCTCGGACGGAGTGCATGATTTCGTGGATATTGACGCGCTGGAGCAGCTTATTTCCGAGGCAGGGAGCGATATTGAAGCCTGTCGCAGGATAGTCGCAGCTTCCCTTGAATGCGGCTCGGAGGACGATATCAGCGTGCTTATTGCGAGAATCTGATGTTTATAAAAATACATTTTTACCCCGGAGACTTTGGCGCTTCGGGGTAATTATTTGTGCATTTCACCCCGGATTTGTGCGGCTTGCCCCCGGAGTATTGCAGCTTACCCGAAGTCCTATTGAATTCATTTCCGCTTCGTGATATACTCACAACAGAGCAAAGAACAACAAACAACGAAAGGAATGGATCATATGACTGGTAACTATGAAAAGGCAGTTGAAGTGACCGGGCTGACGAAATGCTTCGGCTCGGCTAGGGCAGTGGACGGAATAAGCTTCAGCGTGGAAAAGGGAGAGTTTTTCGGATTTCTCGGCATTAACGGCGCAGGAAAATCCACCACGATTAATATGCTGTCAACGCTTATTGCACCCACAGGAGGAAGCGCAAAGGTCTGCGGAATGGAACTAGGAAAGCAGGACAGCGATATCCGTCGGAAGATAGGCATTGTGTATCAGGGCAACTGCCTTGATGAAATGCTGACGGTGCGGGAAAATCTCATGCTGAGGGGGGCGATATACGGCGAGAGCCATTTGGAATGCGCCGCGAGCTTTGAAAAGGTGTGCGATATCCTCTCCCTGTCAGACGTCACGGAAAAGCGCTACAAGAAGCTTTCCGGCGGTCAGAAGCGCAGGTGCGAGATAGCCGCCGCGCTCATGCACTCCCCGGAGCTGCTGTTTCTTGACGAGCCTACCACCGGACTTGACCCGGCGACCCGGAAAAGCGTATGGGAAACGATAACCTCCATGCGCCGCAGCACCGGAATGACGGTGTTCCTCACCACTCATTACATGGAGGAAGCCGCTGAAGCCGACAAGATAGTAATTCTCGACAGCGGCAGGATATGCGCCGAGGGAACTCCCTTTGAGCTGAAAGAAAAATACGCCCGCGATAAGCTGCGGCTTTACACCGAAAAGACCCTGACCCATGACGGGCTGAAAAAGGAGAGCTACGGTTACAGCACGGAGCTTGACGGAACCCTTTCCGCGCTGGAGTATCTGGATAATCTAAGGGGCGATATCACCGGGTTTGAGGTGATAGGAGGAACTATGGACGACGTTTTCCTCAATGCGACAGGAAAGCGTCTTGAGAATACGGAGGGTGCGAGATGAGAGAGATAATGCAGCTTGCAGGAAGAAATCTGAAAATATACCTGCGTGACAGGTCGGCGGTGTTTTTTTCGCTGCTGTCGGCGATAATCGTTATAGTACTGATGCTGGTTTTTCTTGGTGATATGAATGTTAAGTCGGTAGTATCTCTGCTTGATGAATACCATATCGGAGACGCGGAAACAAACGAGCTTAACGCAGAGCTTCTGGTTATTCTGTGGACGGTGGGAGGAATACTCTGCGTGAACGGAGTTACCGTGTCATCAACGGTGATGTCCGTGATGATAAACGACGCCACAGACGGAAAAATTCAGGCTTTCCGCACCGCTCCGCTGAGCCGGGTGAAGCTTTCCCTTGGCTACATCGTTTCCTCATGGGTGGCTTCTATGCTTATTTGCGTACTGACCCTTGCGGCGGCGGAGATTTTCGCTGGAGTAAACGGCGCGATTTTACCTGATATGCCGCAGCATCTTCTGCTTCTCGGAATGATGGCGGTGAACTGCTTCACCTATGCCGGGATAATGTTTTTCGCTGGCGTGCTGATAAAGAGCAACGGTGCATGGTCGGGATTTTCCACATTTGTCGGCACTCTGGTTGGATTTCTGGGCGTCATTTATATCCCCATCGGCGGTTTTCCGGAGGGAGTTCAGACGGTGTTGAAGTGCCTGCCGGTGCTTCACGGCTGTTCAATGTTCCGCAGAGTGCTTACTGAAGCGGCGGTGGAGGACACCTTTGCCGGTGTTCCTGCGGAGGTGGTTTCAAAATACCGCGAGGTAATGGGAATTACCACCGGATTTGGCGATACAGAAATCGGCTGGGAAATTCAGCTTGCAATTCTGGCGGTTTGTGGTATAATATTTATAGCGATAGGAACTCTTATCAGCAGAAAAAGATACAATTCCGACAGATAACGGAGGTGATCGGGATAAAGATCACAATAGAGGAGCTGCCCTTCGGCGCGGAGGAGGAAATAGTTATCCGCTGCGCCGAGCCGGACGAGGAGATACTTAAGATGATATATGCGCTGAAATCCCGCCGCGACAAGCTGCCCTGCATTGAGGAGGGCAGCATTGTCATGGTGGAACCCCGCAGCGTGTATTATTTCGAGGCGGTGGACGACAGGGTGTTTGCCTACTGCGAGAGCAAGGTCTACGAGATACGCCGCAAGCTGTACGAGCTGGAACAGCAGTTCGAGAATACGGATTTCCTGCGGGTGTCTAAGTCGGTCATAATCAATCTGTCGAAGATAAAGCGGCTTACTCCCGGATTCAGCGGAAGGTTTGAAGCGCTGCTTGACAACGGCGAGCGGGCGGTCATTTCAAGGCAGTATGTTCCGGCATTGAAGAAAAAGCTGGGGATAGGAGGGCAATGATGAATCTTATTAAAAACCTTATCAGTTATTTTACAAAGATAACTACCGGCATTCTCCTGATATGCTGTTTTGCCATGAAGGTAAGCGGAGTGGAGATGTGGACGACTGATATCCTCTGGCATATACCATTGCTGGGATTTATCACGGCTTTGATATCCGTATTTACCTTCCCCGACAAGGATTATCCCCTGCGCGAGGGCATTATCCGCTATGCGGTGCATTTCCTGCTGATCACTGCTACGGTTCTGACATTTGCGGCATTATTCGGCTGGTATGAACCGTCCGTTCCGGGGTGTCTTGTAATGATGATCTATATTGCGGCGGTGTACGGCTTTTCCTGCGGGGCAAGCTATCTCAGCAGCAGGAAATCTGCGGACGAACTGAACAAAGCGCTGGAAAAAAGAAAACAAGGAAAGTGAACATTCAGGCAGCTTTAAAACGGCTGCCTGTTTTTGTTGTGAATTACTTTTTTCCTATATCGGAAATTAATTCCTTGACACCGGTGAATTAATGTGATATATTATGTTTTGGCGAAAAAAGTCATTCCGGAGGAAGCATGAAAGAAACAAGCCTGAAAAAACAATTTTTATACGGAGCAAGAGCCGGAATTCCGGTGGTTCTCGGATATATCCCGGTGGGTATAGCCTATGCGGTCATGGCGCGGCAGGCTGGGTTTTCCACCCTTGAAACCTGCATGATGTCACTTCTGGTGTATGCGGGAGCCGCCGAGATGATGGCGGTGGGAATGTATGCGCAGGGCGCAAGCATTATCGCAATGATACTCACCACATTCATATTAAATCTGCGGCATATAATCATGAGCACCTGCGTGTTCAACCGCATGAAGTCCACGCGTCTGGGATTTCGTCTGCTTTCCGCCTTTGGAGTGACGGACGAGTCCTTCGCGATATACGCAACCGTCCCTGAAAAGCAGGGAACTCCGGTTTTCTTTCTGGGGTTGATATTAGTGACCTATTCCTCGTGGAATATCGGTTCTCTTATCGGCGCGCTGGCGTCTGACTTCCTGCCGCCGCTGCTCACCGCAAGTCTGGGGATCGCGCTGTATGCAATGTTTATCGGACTTCTCATGCCGGGGCTTCGCGGAAATCTCCGGCTGGGTATTCTGGTGATATTCACGGCGGTGGTGAATACCGTGCTGTCCCGGTTCATTCCTTCAAGCTGGGCGCTTATCGCTTCAACGCTGATATGCGCAGCGGTCGGGGTATTCTTTGTTGATCTAAAGGAGGAGGGTGGAAATGAACATTGAAATACTGCTCCTGATACTTGGAATGACGGCGGTTACATACATTCCCCGTGCAATTCCTGCGGTGCTGATAGATAAAATGAAATTCGGCGAGAAGTTTGAGAAGTTCCTGAAGCTTATCCCGTACACCGCAATGGCGGCGCTTATCTTCCCCGGAGTGTTCACCACCGACCCGGACAGGCTGTATATCGGTATCGCCGGGGCGCTTACCGCAGGAGTGCTTGCGTGGTTCAAGAAACCGATAATCGTCTGCGTACTTGCGGCGATAGCGGTGAATATGGTGCTGTATGCGGTAATTCCATGAGTTTTTTCTCTCAGCACGTTAATTTTTGCACAAACACCGCATAAAATATTGAGGTCACCTCTAAAAACCATCGGCTATCGTCTTAGCACCTCATCTGCTTGCATATTTCTCGTCATATTGCACAAATTTCGCTTGACGGGCGCTAGCCCGACTGCGCTCAATTTATACAATCTGACGAAAAATCTGACTGCGCATCTGAGGCACTATGGTTTTTAGAGGTGCCCTTGACAATTTCGCATTTTAGTGTTATAATAAATTGTTAAATTATGTGGTGTCCTGAATAAGACACCGAAAGGCTGTGATATCATGCGGCATAACAATGCCGGTCATAATCTGGTTTGTGCAGACTTTGGGTAAAAACTGCCGCCGGACAACGGCGAAAACAATATACACTGAAAGGATTGAAAACATTGTTCATGGAGAATGAATACCGCACTCAGTACTGCAATGCGGTGAGCGAAAAGGATATAGGCAAAAAGGTAAGGGCTGCCGGCTGGGTGGAAAATATCCGCGACCACGGCGGAATTATGTTCGTTGACCTGCGCGACCACTACGGAGTGGTTCAGATCGTGTTCCACAACGAGGCGCTTCTTGAGGGTATTCACAAGGAGTGCGCGGTTTCCATTTCCGGTACTGTGTTAAAGCGTGACGAGAGCACCTATAACGACAAGATCGAAACCGGAACTGTCGAGATCGAAGCGGAGGAAGTCCGCATTCTCGGCAAGGTAACAGAGCAGCTCCCTTTTGAGATCGCAACATCAAGGGAAACCCGCGAGGACGTGCGCTTAAAGTACCGTTACCTCGACCTGCGTAACAAGAAGATGCACGACAATATCGTGCTGCGTTCAAAGATAATCAGCTTCCTGAGAAACAAGATGAGCGAAATGGGATTTCTGGAGCTTCAGACTCCGATCCTGTCCACATCTTCTCCGGAGGGCGCAAGAGATTACCTTATCCCCAGCAGAAAGCACCACGGAAAGTTCTACGCTCTGCCGCAGGCTCCGCAGATCTTCAAGCAGATCTATATGGTTTCCGGCTTTGACAAGTACTTCCAGATCGCGCCCTGCTTCCGTGACGAGGACGCAAGAGCAGACCGCTCTCCCGGCGAGTTCTATCAGCTCGACTTTGAGATGAGCTTTGCAACTCAGGAGGACGTTTTTGCAGTGGCTGAGGAAGTCCTCTCCGCTACCTTTGCGGAGTTCTCCGACAAAAAGGTTTCTCCCGCGCCGTTTAGACGCATTCCTTATGAGGAGGCAATGCTGACCTACGGCTCAGATAAGCCTGACCTTCGCAATCCTCTGGTAATCAAGGAGCTGTCTGACCTGTTTGTTGACAGCGATTTCAAGCCCTTCTGCAATAAGGTTGTAAGAGGTATCAGAGTTCCCGGAATGGCAAAGCAGAGCAAGAACTTCTTCAAGAGCATGGAGGAATTTGCTACTGAGGAAGTAGGCATGAAGGGACTTGGCTACTTCAAGGTCGAAGAGGGCGAGAACGGAATGTTCAAGTACAACGGCCCTATCGACAAGTTCCTGAATGACGATCAGCGCAAGGAGCTGGCAACACGCTGCGAGCTTGAGGTGGGAGATGTTCTCTACTTCATCGCCGACAGCAAGAAGAACGCTCCGAAGTTCGCCGGACAGATCAGAACAGAGGTCGCAAAGCGCATGAATCTCATTGACGAGAGCCGCTTTGAGCTGTGTTTCATCGTTGATTTCCCGATGTACGAGCTGGACGAGGAAACCGGAAAGATCATCTTCACCCACAATCCTTTCTCCATGCCGCAGGGCGGTCTGGACGCGCTGATGAACAAGGATCCGCTGGATATCCTCGCATATCAGTATGATATCGTCTGCAACGGTGTTGAACTTTCCTCCGGCGCAGTACGCAACCACGATCTTGACATCATGATAAAGGCATTCGAGATCGCTGGCTATTCCGAGGAGGACGTTGCAAGCAAGTTCGGCGCGCTTTACAATGCGTTCAAGTTCGGCGCACCTCCCCATGCTGGTATGGCTCCCGGTGTTGACCGCATGATAATGCTTCTGACCGGAGAGGAAAGCATTCGCGAGGTTATCGCGTTCCCGCTGAACTCCAACGCGCAGGATATGCTCCTCGGCGCACCCACAGAGGTAACCGAGCAGCAGCTCCGCGAAGTACACATCAAGGTAAGAAAGCAGATGTGATATATTATAAAAGCCGCCTTTGTAAGTCAAAAGGCGGCTTCAGTCTGTCGAAAAAGTCTAAAGACTTTTCCGACAGAGAACATCCGCCCTGCGCGCGTAAGGCATAAGGCGTAAGCCGTTGCCAGTACACTTGTGCGGATAGAAGTGTTTTTTGCCCCGGGGAACCCGTGGCAAAAAACGGATTTCAAAAGCCCGCTTTGCGGGAAATATCCACTTTTTCGACAAGCTGAAGCCGCCTTTGTTAGTCAAAAGGCGGCTTTTGTTATATAGAAGAAGCAGCGTATAAAGACGAGAATGATCTTCTGAATAAACTGAAAAAATCCGCAGGCTATTACCCCTGCGGATCTTCTGTATATTTTATTACTGTGCCGGATCAGTTTTCGCCGGATTTCCGGTGTAAAGCTGGTAATACCGACCCTGCTGCTCAATAAGCTTGTCGTGGCTGCCGCGCTCAATAATGCGGCCCTGCTCCAGAACCATGATGCAGTCGGAGTTGCGTACCGTGGAAAGCCTATGGGCGATGACAAAGGTCGTTCTGCCGTGCATCAGCTTATCCATACCGTCCTGTACCAGCCGCTCTGTTCTGGTATCAATTGACGAGGTAGCCTCGTCCAGGATAAGCACCGGCGGGTCTGCTACCGCCGCTCTTGCAATTGCGAGAAGCTGCCGCTGACCCTGAGAGAGGTTCGCGCCGTCCCCAGTGAGTTTTGTGTTGTAGCCCTCCGGCAGACGCTTGATGAAGCCGTGCGCATTTGCGAGCTTTGCGGCGGCAATACACTCCTCATCTGTCGCGTCAAGTCGTCCGTAGCGGATATTGTCCATGACCGTTCCGGTGAACAGGTGAGTGTCCTGAAGAACCAGTCCGAGAGAGCGCCGCAGATCAGCCTTCCTTATCTTGTTGATATTGATGTCATCGTAGCGTATTTTGCCGTCCTGAATGTCGTAGAAGCGGTTTATCAGGTTGGTGATAGTAGTTTTTCCTGCGCCGGTGGAGCCGACAAATGCAATCTTCTGACCCGGTTCAGCGTGCAGCTTTATATCGTGCAGCACCATTTTCTTCTCGTCATATCCGAAGTCCACTCCGTCAAAAACAACGCTGCCCTCCAGTTTGCGGTAGGTAACGCTTCCGTCTGTGGCGTGGGGGTGCTTCCATGCCCACACTCCGGTGCGCTCCTTCGATTCGGTGATCGTGCTGTCGGGAGCAACCTTTGCATTTACAAGCTCAACGTAGCCCTCATCGGTTTCCGGCTTCTGGTCGAGCAGGTTGAATACTCTCTGCGCGCCTGCCATTGCCATGACAATGGAGTTGAGCTGCTGGCTCACCTGTGTTACCGGCTGAGAGAAGTTCTTATTCAGCGTGAGGAATGCTACCAGCGAGCCGAGGGTAAGTCCTGTGGTTTCGCTGCCGAGAACAAGAGAAAGCACCGCTCCGACAGCAACACATAGCACATAGCTGATATTGCCGATATTCGCGCTTACAGGCATCAGGATATTCGCGTATTTGTTCGCCTGATCCGCGGAAACCCGCAGGTCTTCGTTTATCTTGCGGAATTCCTCAAGGTTCTTTTCCTCGTGGTTGAATACTTTTACGACTTTCTGACCCTCAAGCATTTCCTCGATGTAGCCGTTTACCTTACCGAGGTTCTTCTGCTGTGCGGAGAAATATTTCGCCGAATTGCCGCCAATCTTTCCGGCAGCAAGGAACATTACGCCCACCATGACGAGCGTAAGTATTGTCAGCGGAATGCTCAGCGCGATCATGCTTATCAGAGTGATGATAAGTGTCACGGCGGAATTTACCACCTGCGGAATACTCTGGCTTATGAGCTGGCGCAGGGTATCCACATCGTTTGTGTAGATGGACATAATGTCGCCGTGAGCGTTTGTGTCGAAGTACTTTATCGGCAGGGACTCCATATGAGTGAAGATATCGTCCCTGATGTCGCGCATAGTACCCTGAGAAATATATATCATCAGTCGGTTATAGGTGAAAGCAGCAATAATTCCTACCACATAGATCGCCGCGATCTTCAGCAGCGCACCTGCAAGTGGTGAGAAATCCACAGCTTCTCCCGCAAGCTTTGCAGACAGCATAGGATTGATGTAGTCATCAATAAGGCTCTGCATGAACAGCATTCCGACAAGAGTTGTAGCCGCGGTGATCAGAATACAAATCAGAACAATGATAAACCGGACTTTGTAGCGCTTCATCATGTAGCCGAGTACTCTGCCAAGCAGCTTGAAATCCATGTTCTTTCTTTTCATATCCGCAGGCGGACGTTTGTTTCCTATTGGTTTATTCATTATGCCGCCTCCTTAATCATTAGGTTTGTCGAAATCTCCGCCGGACTGGGTCTGAAGAGTGTAGATCTCGCGGTAGATATCGTTGTTTTTCAGCAGGTTTTCGTGTGAGTCAAAGCCGCAGACTCTGCCGTCGTCCATGACAATTATGCGGTCTGCGTCCTTTACGCTGGATATTCTCTGTGCGATGATTAGCTTGGTCGTGCCGGGGATCTTTTCCGCAAAAGCCTGACGTATCTTGGCGTCTGTCGCGGTGTCCACGGCGCTGGTGGAGTCGTCCAGTATCAGTATCTTCGGGCTTTTCAGCAGCGCTCTCGCAATGCACAGACGCTGTTTCTGACCGCCGGAAACATTGGCTCCGCCCTGTTCGATCATTGTGTTGTAGCCGTCCGGCATATTGGAGATGAACTCATCGGCGCAGGCAAGCCTGCAAGCCACGGCGCACTGCTCCTCGGTTGCGTTCTCATTGCCCCAGCGCAGGTTGTCAAGGATAGTTCCGGAGAACAGAACGTTCTTCTGGAGCACAACTGCAACCTTGTCACGGAGCATTTCAAGGTCGTATTTGCGGACATCTGTTCCGCCAACGCATACCGAACCGCTGTCTACGTCGTACAGGCGACTGATAAGGCTTGCAAACGTGGATTTTCCGCAGCCTGTTCCTCCGATGATACCTATTGTTTCGCCGGAATGGATATGCAGGTCGATGTTGGTGAGAATTTCTTCTCCGCCGTCTGCGTCGGTTATCGTTTCCTTGTCTGTTCCGCTGGTCACGGAGTGCTTATAGGAAAAGCATACATTGTTGAAATCAATAGAGCCGTCAGGTATCTCCATAACAGGAGCTTCGGGATTGGTGATGTCGGTTTTTTCGTTGAGGACTTCGCAGATACGTCTTGTGCTGGCAACGCTCATTGTGAGCATTACAAAGATCATGGACAGCATCATGAGCGACATGAGCGCCTGCATGATGTAGCTGAAAAGGGAAGTAAGCTCACCGGTTGTGAGTGTATCCGCCACGATGAACTGCGCGCCGAACCACGAAATGAGAAGAATGCAGGCGTAGATAACGAACATCATTACCGGCTGGTTCCATGAGATTATCTTCTCCGCGCTAATGAACATCTTATAGAGGTTTCCGGAGGCATTGACGAACTTCTTGTTCTCATGCTCTTCACGGACGAAGCCCTTTACCACGCGGATAGCTGAGATGTTTTCCTGAACGCTTGCGTTAAGGTCGTCATACTTGGTGAACACCTTGTCGAAAACCTTTGTTGCCTTTGCAACGACAAGCGAGAGAACAATGCCGAGTATAACAAGCGCGCCGAGGAATATCAGACTGATCTTCGGGTTGATAATAACGCACATGATAATACTGCTTATCAGCATTATCGGCGCTCTTACCGCAATTCTGATCACCATTTGGAATGCGTTCTGGAGATTGGTGACGTCTGTTGTCATACGGGTGACAAGACCTGCGGTGCTGAACTTGTCAATGTTCGAGAATGAAAAGCTCTGGATATTCGAAAACATGCCGTCACGCAGATTGCAGGCAAAACCTGCGGAAGCATTCGCTGCAAATTTTCCGGCTAGAACGCCGAATGTAAGGCTCATGAGTGCCATTACGATCATTATTCCGCCGTAAAGATATACCTTTGTGATATCTCCGGCGTTGATGCCTTTGTCAATTAGTGCGGCGGTGACAAAAGGGATAAGAACCTCCATCACTACCTCAAGTATGGTGAATAGGGGAGTGAGCAGCGTTGATCGCTTGTATTGCTTTATCTGCGCTGCCAGTGTTTTTATCATATTTTGTTCCTCCTTATGTTTTTTTGCAATGATTAGTTTCCTTATTATTATAGAGAATTTTTTTTATAATGTAAATTCAGAAATCCTACATACTTTCGCCCGGTTTTGTCAGCGGTTTTGGTGAATATCACTAATATATGTAGTGGGGCTAACCCTGTCCGCATGATACAGCCGAATTTCGCGGTTCTGCGTAGTTTGTGAAAATACGTTTTTTAGTTGGATTTCATAACTGTCCAATTTCCGAAAATGAAAGTTTGGTGAAAACGGGGCTGAAAAAAGCAAAAACAATAGGTGCTGCTATTTAGCGTATTGCCGATAAAGCAGTTTTCGCCCCGCCGAGCAAATCATCTTGCGCAAAGATGAAGTGACGGCGAGGCGGAATTGCCAAAGGCGGCTACGCCTTTGCGCAGCACCTGAGTATTATTTCTTATCTGAACCGAAATATTTCTTCAGCCTTGATTCTGTGATAAAGATACACACAAACAGCGGAACAAGCTGAAGCGTTGTAAGGATCAGGCAGATGATAAGACTGACATCTTCGCTGGTATTCCTAATCACCTGATATATCCCCACTCCCGCCGACAGAGCAAGAGCAGGTATATTCATCAGCGTACACAGCTTCCCGAAAGTCACCTGCGCATAATCCCATGCTTCCTTGCTGGAATAGGCGAGCTTTGTCTTATATCCGACAGCGTCGCCGTAGGGAGCGGGGAACTTCCAAAGCAGAAGCCCTACGATGATGAAAATGATCGGTGCAGGGAGATAGCATACCATCATAATAACGTTGTCGTTCATTATGTCACTCCTTATCCTCGCCGGAGGAATGTCTGCGGCGGTATTTCACGCATTCGGTCAGCAGATACTCTATCTGACCGTTCACCGAGCGGAAATCGTCCTCAGCCCACTTCATCAGTTCGTTGTAGAGTGTTGAAGAAAGGCGCAGAGGAATCTGCTTTTTTCCCTGCTTCTCGTCCTTTGTTTCAGCCACAATGCGCCCTCCTTTCATTTTGTGCAGTCACCCGGCAGCTTTGGTTTGGATAGATCAATAGATAGACCCGCTGTTCACGATAGGCTGCGCGTCCTTGTTGCCGCAGAGAACTACCAGCAGGTTGCTTACCATCTGAGCCTTGCGCTCCTCGTCAAGCTCGCAGACATTGCTTTCGCTCAGCTTGTTGAGCGCCATTTCCACCATTCCAACTGCGCCGTCAACGATCTTCTGACGAGCCTCGATGATCGCAGTAGCCTGCTGACGCTGGAGCATTGCCGCAGCGATCTCCGGCGCATATGCAAGGTGAGTGATTCGTGCCTCGATTATCTCCAGACCGGCGTTCTCAACACGTTCCTGAAGAGTAGTTTTAAGCTGGCTGCAAACCTCCTGAGAAGAGCCACGCAGCGACTTTTCATCAGAATCGGTGGAGTCGTAGGGGTAGCAGCGTACAACGTCCCGCAGTGTGGAATCCGCCTGAATTGACAGAAATCCCTCGTAATCGTCAACATTGAACACTGCTTTTGCGGTGTTCACTACTTTCCATACTATAACAATTCCGACCTCGATAGGATTACCGAGCTGGTCGTTGATCTTCTGCTTGCGGTTGTCGTGGGTCATTGCTTTAAGGGAAATCTTGGTGTGGGGAACTGCCTGCCTTGTAGCAGAACCGGGCTGTACTTTCGGAGTTACCGGTGTGCTGAAAATGTTCACGAAATAGAATCCCTCATGCTTGAGAGTGCCGATGTATTTGCCGAACAGTGTGAGCACCAGAGCCTCGTTTGGCTTGATTATACGCAGACCAATGAACGGAAACCAGCCGATGCAAAGCCAGACGATACCGACGATCATTCCGACGTCATAGCTGCTGAACTGGTCTTCTACCACGTTGGACGCGCAGAATATCACCAAAACCAGAGCCGCGATATAAAGCAGCATCGTGATAAACAGCATTGCCCAGCCGCTCGGAGCTTTCAGCTCCTTTTCTTCGTAATTCATGTTTTTTTCAGAGCTTTTCATAATTAACCTCCCAGAAATACATTAGTCAATATGATATCAATTTGATATCTTGATGACATTATAGCACCGCAGTCATATTTTGTCAAGAGGTTCTCCGAAAAAATACAAAAAAATCCGCCCGGAGCGATTGCCCCGGACGGAGGAAACTGCACGAAAATTAAACTCTGACATTCAAGAGATTGCCCTTTCCGTCGGGAGAAGGCATATTGTCCATCATATCAGTGATCATCTCCATGCTCTGCTCGGTTGATTCCATAGTTTTCTTCATCATGCCGATGGAAACACCGTTTTGCAGGTTCGCCATAGCCATACTCATGGATAAAGCAGCGATTTCAGACTCCATAGAACAACACTCCTTTCGCAGTTTTCATTATCAATATACCATATTCCGGTCAGTTTGTCAAGGGAAAGAACAATTTTTCGGCTGAATACCGGCTGATTTCCTGCAAATAATAATAAAAATCGTATCAAAGGCGGTGTTCTGATGAGATCTTTATGGCATGACAGCGTGGAAATGCCTTGCTTTCCAACGCTCAAGAACGATATAAAAACCGATGTGCTGATAATCGGCGGAGGTATTGCGGGGCTGCTTACCGCGCATTTTCTGCATGAAAACGGAGTTCGGTACGTTCTTGTTGAAAAGGACAGGATTTGCGGCGGAACAACTGGAAATACCACCGCTAAGATAACCTTTCAGCATGGGCTGATCTATGATAAGCTGCTGCGGGAATTTGGGGCTGAGAAAGCCGGAATGTACCTTGCTGCGAACCGGGCGGCATTTGAGAAATACGCGGAGCTTTGCCGGGAGATCGACTGCGACTATGAGCGGAAAGACAACTTCGTTTACTCCGTGAGCGACCGGAAAAAGCTTGAGGAAGAAATGAATGCTCTTTCTGAAATAGGCTATGACGCTGAATTTGCGGAAACACTGCCGCTGCCTATGGAAACTGCCGGTGCGGTGTGCTTCAGGGCTCAGGCGCAGTTCCACCCGCTGAAATTTCTGAAAGCGATATCCAAGGATCTGAACATCTATGAGAATACCCTTGTTCGGGAGATGATAGGCACGACAGCGGTCACGGACTGGGGGAGAGTCAAGGCGGAAAAAGTCATTGTCGCAACGCATTTCCCGTTTATAAACAAGCACGGCAGCTATTTCCTGAAGCTGTACCAGCACCGTTCCTATGTTATTGCGCTTGAGAACGCTCAGAATGTCGGCGGAATGTACGTTGACGATTGCCGGAAAGGGCTTTCGTTCCGGAATTACGGAGATCTTCTGCTGCTTGGAGGCGGGGGACACAGAACTGGAAAATCCGGCGGTAACTGGCGGGAGCTGCGGGAATTCGCCGCAGTGAAGTACCCCGGCGCACAGGAGCAGTATTTCTGGGCGGCGCAGGACTGTATGAGCCTTGACGGAGTACCGTATATAGGCAGCTATTCCCGGAATACACCGGATATGCTGGCGGCAAGCGGCTTCAATAAATGGGGAATGACCGGCGCAATGCTGGCTGCTATGCTGCTCAGCGATATGGTCTGCGGAAAGCGGAACGATTATGCGGAGCTTTTCGACCCGTCCAGAAGTATCATGAAGCCGCAGCTTCTTGTAAATGGCTTTGAGGCGACAAAAAATCTGCTGACGATTTCGAAAAAGCGCTGTCCTCACCTCGGCTGCGCGCTTAAGTGGAACTCCGCCGAGCATTCATGGGACTGCGCCTGCCACGGATCGCGTTTCTCGGAAAAGGGGAGGGTGCTGGATAATCCGGCAAACGGCGATCTGGAGAAATAATCAGGAGGACGCGTGGGAAACCATGCGTCTCTCTTGTGTTTCTCAGGATTAGTGAAGTTTTTGCGCACATTTCCCCTTGACATATTTTCCCCGAACAGATATAATAATCATAGAAAACATTATACCTGTGAAAGGAATACATATGACAGTAAACACCGAAAACAACCGCCTTACCGCATCATTCGGAGGCGCAAGACTTATTGTTGAGCCGTGGGGCGAAAGCTCCGTCCGGGTGAGAATGTACCCGGCTCTTTCAGAAATACCGGAATGCGAGCGGTTGAGCGCTTCGCCTTATTACAGTGCTTTAACCGAGCCGGTTTCCCACAACTGCGCTATCCGTAGTGAAACGGTAGATACTACCGACCCGTGGTATAAGGGCGAGGAATACGCCCAGTACCACCAGACCGGAACTGACTATTACCTGACCTGCGGAAAGCTCACCGTAAAACTTGACAACGAGGGCAGGCTCAGCTTTCTGAACCAGCGCGGAGAAGTCCTTACAGAGGAATACTGGCGCAACCGCAACCGGATCAACCGCTACTGCGTTCCGCTTAGAATTGACGGAAGAGAACTGAAACCGCGTCAGGGCGGCACGGATTACGAACTGTTCGCGCGGTTCGAGGCTTACGACAACGAGAAGATCTTCGGCATGGGACAGTATCAGGACAGTCACCTTGACAAGAAAGGCTCTGTTCTGGAGCTTTGCCACCGCAATTCTCAGGCGAGCGTGCCGTTTTATATCTCCAGCCGGGGCTATGGATTTCTTTGGAATAACCCGGCGGTAGGCACTGCGGCTTTCGGCATGAACAAGACCGAATGGTACGCAAGATCTACGAAGTACCTCGACTATTTCATAACCGCCGGAGATACACCGGCTGAGATCACCGAGCACTACACCGCAGCCGCCGGCAGAGCGCCCAGAATGCCGGAATATGGTCTTGGCTACTGGCAGTGCAAGCTGCGCTACCGCACTCAGGAGGAGCTTCTTTCCGTTGCGCGGGAGCACAAGCGCCGGGGGCTTCCTATGGACGCTATCGTTGTGGATTTCTTCCACTGGACAAGGCAGGGAGATTTCAAATTCGAGCCCCGCGACTGGCCTGATCCGGAGGGCATGGTGAAAGAACTGAGATCCCTCGGAATTGAAACGGTGGTTTCGGTATGGCCTACAATTGACGAGCGCAGTGAGAATTTCGGCGAAATGGCGGATAAAGGAATGCTGGTTTCTGCTGACCGTGGCAGCGGGATACATATGACATGGATGGGAAACACGGTTTTCTATGACGCAACGAACCCTGCGGCGCAGCAGTTTGTATGGGACAAGTGCAGGGAGAATTATTACAGCAAGGGCATTCGCAGCTTCTGGCTGGACGAAGCCGAGCCGGAATACGGCCCTTACGACTTTGACAACTACCGCTACTATGCAGGCCCTGCGCTGCAATGCACGAACATTTACCCGCTGATGTACGCAAAGGGATTCTATGACGGACTTAAGGCGGCGGGCGAAAAGGACGTGCTGAGCCTTGTGCGCTGTGCGTGGGCAGGCAGCCAGAAATACGGCGTGCTCACATGGTCGGGGGATATTCATTCCAGCTTCCGGGCAATGCGTGAGCAGATACAGGCGGGGCTTTCCATGAGCGTTGCGGGAATTCCGTGGTGGACGTCGGATATCGGCGGCTTCCTCGGAGGAAACATCGAGGACGAGGGCTTCCGAGAACTGCTGGTGCGCTGGTTTGAGTGGGGCTGCTTCTGCCCGGTATTCAGAATGCACGGCGAGCGTTCTCCGTGGTACGAGCGAGAAGAGGAGTTCATAAACGGCGTGCGTCAGCTCACCTCCGGTCAGGACAACGAGGTGTGGAGTTTCGGCGAGGATAATTACGAGATACTTAAAAAGTACCTGTTTGTGCGGGAAAAATTGCGCCCCTATATGAGAAAGACAATGGACGAATGCTCCGCAGTTGGCGCGCCGGTAATGCGTCCGCTCTGGTATGAGTTCCCAGAGGACGAAACGGCTTGGAGCATTGAGGACGAGTATCTGCTCGGCGGCTCTCTGCTGGTAGCTCCGGTGACGGAATCCGGGGCAGAGGAGCGGTCTGTGTATCTCCCGGCGGGAACTGTCTGGAAGAACGCATCGACCAAGACGGTATATAAAGGCGGACAGACGGTGGTTGCACCCGCGCCGATTGATGTAATTCCGGTATTTGTCCGTGGAAACGAGGATATTGAAGTATTTTGAGCCTGCATTATGAAAACATATCCCGCGGTATATTCCTGCGCCGCCTGAACCGATTTATTGCGGAGGCGGAGGTAGACGGATCGGTCTGCAAAGTCCATGTCCGCAACACCGGGCGGTGTACCGCGGTCATCTCACCCGGCGCGGAGGTAAGCCTGCAAAGGAACAGCGATCCCTCGCGCAAGACCTCGTGGACGCTTATCGCAGTGAAAACCCCGGAATACGGCTGGGTAAATCTCGACAGCCTTGCGCCGAACAAAATAGCGGGGGAGTGGCTTGAACGACAGGGATTTCAGCAGATACGCCCGGAATTCCGCTTCGGTGATAGCCGCATTGACTTCTATGCGGAGCGTGACGGTGAACGGTATCTTATCGAGGTAAAGGGCTGTACACTGGAGCAAAACGGAGTTGGATTGTTCCCGGACGCGCCCACTACCCGCGGAGCAAAGCACCTGCGGGAGCTTACTGGGGCGGCGGTTAAGGGATACCGCCCGGCGATCGCGTTTGTGATAATGCTGAACGGCATAAAAGAGGTTCAGCCCAACTCGGAGATAGACCCGGAGTTTGCGGCTGAATTTGCGAATGCAATGGCGGCAGGGGTAGAAGCTTACTTCATTCCATGCCGATGTACGGAAGATGAAGTATTTCTGACGTAATAAAAAATGATGCCCTCCGGAATGACCCGGAGGGCTGTGTTTATTTCTTAAGTTTCAGAGGAATTATCTGCTTCTTCAGATTCTGAGGAGTCATCGAGCAATTCGCCGTCGGAGGAACTTTCTATTTCTTCAGCGTTCGAAGAGCTATCAGATTTGCTGCTGGATTTGCCGGATTCTCCGGAGGTTTCTTCCTCAGTAGGCGCTGTATAGGTTTCGATAGTAACGGAGGAAATGATGATATCCTTGACCGGCATTGATTTCTCGCCGAAAGCGTTAGTTTCCACCTCCACGGAGGAAATGCTGTCGATCACGTCAAAGCCCTCGAAAACCTGTCCGAATACCGTGTAGCCGCCATCGATTTGATAAAGACCGCCGACCTTTGCGTATTTGTCAATTACCGCCTGATCGTTAGCGCCCATGATCTTTGCGTGATTTGAATAGTAGGACTGGAGATAGCTGTTTTTCTTTGCCTGACTGGAATCCGCTTCCCATTCTGCTGCGGCAGCTTCTGCGGCAAGCTCGTCCACCTTTGCCTGAACCTTTGCCGTGTCAACTTTAGTGACGTCCTGAGAGGTCTTGTTGTTCACGATATAGAACTGCGTAGCGCATCTGCCGTATTCATCTGCCGCGTAGCACAGCGCTCCGTAGAAGTTTCTTGCCTTTTCGCTGACCTCGATCGGGAATGTGCTGCTTGTGGTCTTATCCTTATCCTCTCCGGTGTAGGCGGCAGTTCCGCCGGTTCCGTCACCGTTGAGGGAACCGCCCTGTATCAGGCTGTCCTGAATAACACGGTGAATTTTCAGCCCGTCATAGTATCCCTGCTCCGCAAGCTCAATGAAATTCTCAACGCCGATCGGAGCAATATCCGGGAAAAGCTTCGCCTTGACCGTACCGTAGTCCTTAATCTCGATCACGGCGATTTTGTCACCGTCCGCAAATGTGATATCCCCGATATTACCTGAGGAGCTGTTTGCGCCGGAGCAGCCGGAAGCCGACAGAATAACGCCGACAGACAGCGCCGCGCTTATCAGAATACGCTTTAAATTCATGGTGTCATTCCTTTCCCGTCATTTCTGCGGTCACTCCGCAGTGTATACCTTGACCGACTTTATGATGATTTCCTTAACAGGCTGACTTTTTTCGCCGCCGGAATTTTCTGTGACTTCCACTGCTGAAATGCTGTCGATCACATCAAATCCCTCAACGACCTGTCCGAAAACGGTGTAGCCGCCGTCCAGATAATAAACGCCGCCCTGCTTATACTTTTCCTTGATCTCGCTTGTGGCATTTTCCAGCATATCAGCGAGATTTCTGTACTGGTTCTCAACCGCTTCGTAGTAGCTGTATTCCATTGTTCCGGCGGAATAGCTTTCCTTGTAGGTCTTTGCAAGCTCTGCGGTCTGCTTTGCTTCGTCTGCGCTAACGCTGTCGAGATCCTGAGCCTGCTTGCTGTTTACAATATAGAACTGAGTGGAGTTCTTGCCCATTGCGTTGGCATAGCATAGCGCTCCGTAGAAGTGACGCGCGTTGTTGTCTACCTCAACGCCGAAGCTGTCCGAGCTGCTTCCCTCGCCGGAATAAGCGGCATTTCCGCCGGTTCCGTCGCCGTTTTCAGAGCCGCCCTGAAGCATAAAGTCCGAAAGCACACGGTGAATGTTCTTTCCCTCGAAATATCCGTCCTGTGCAAGCTGTACGAAGTTCTGAACTCCGATCGGGGCAATGTCCGGGAAAAGCTTCGCCTTAATTTTGCCGAAGCCCTCTATTTCAAATTCAGCAACGATGTCACCGGACTGTATCTTTACATCGCCGATATTTCCGCCGGTAGCAGGAGCGTTCTTCACCATCTGGGAGGCGTCGCTGCTTCCTGATGCGCTGTCTGCTGCTGAGGAATCTCCACTTGCGGAGGTGACGTTTGAGCTGCTGCATGACGCAAAGCTCATAACGCAGACCGCGGCAGTGACTAAGCTCAGAATTGACCTTTTGATATTCATTTGTTATCCCTTTCTTATTCTTCCGCAGAGCCGGAATTTCCAGCTTCCTCGCTGTTATAGGTGGAGATCGTCACCGACTTCACCATAACCGTTTCCAGAGGGCGATAGGTTTCTTCGTCCGACTGGAGCGCGCTTATCTTCTCAACAACGTCCAGACCCTCGTAGGTCTGACCGAAAACCGTTACCGTACCAGCCATACCGAAAACTCCGCCCACCTCAATGAATTTGTCAAACAGGTTGGAGAGGTTCGCCTTTTCAACGTCTGATCTGTTTTCGGTTTCCGCAAGAGATTGTTTCAGCTCGTCGATCTGCTCCTGGGTCATGGTCGGGTCGGTGTTGCAGACGATATACCGGGCGTCCGAATACCCGGGCAGCTCTGAATAAGTGACAAGCGCGCCTCTGAACGGCCAGAGATTTACGTTGCACTCATGTTCAAGCGCCTCGGAGTCGTCCTTTCTTCCGGTGAACTGACCCTTTTCGTCCTCAAATCCTCCGGTGAGGAAGTAGGTGTCTGTCACCACCGCATAAACCGGCAGATTGTTGTATTGTCCTGCTTCTGCGCGTTCAACGAACTTCGCAACAGTGTTGGGGCAGTATTCCTCATAAAGCACCGCCCGAATCTCTCCAAAGTCAGTGTCGATGATCGCGATTGTGTCGCCGTCCTCCGGCGGTTCAAGCTGAACCAGATTAATGCTTGAGAAGTCGTAATCCATCATAGCGTTGTAGTTGGAGCTTGTAAATGTGCAGCCGGACAGGGCAAGAGAGCTAGCCAGCGCCGCAGCCGCAGTAAATGCGGCAAAAATTCTACGTTTCATTGCAAATCCTCGATTATTTTTTCTTAACTATTGTACCCTGACGGGTTTCCTCGACAGTCCAGCCGAGAGCGGATATCTGATCCCGGATAGAGTCAGCCAGAGCGAAATCCTTTGCTTTGCGGGCAGCCTTGCGCTTTTCAATAAGCTCGGTCACCTCGGCGGGTATCTCATCGTTATCCTTATTATTATACAGCAGTCCGAGCACATTTGTCAATACCGTAAATTCATCAAGATATGCCTGAAGTGTGCCTTTTGTTTCCTTTCCGGAGGCTGTCGCGGTGTTTATCTTGCGGACAAGCTCGAAAATGGTCGAAATTCCGTCTGCGGTGTTGAAATCATCGTCCATTACTCTGATGAACTGCTCCTGCGCTTCCTTGACGTCTGCAAGCGCCTGCTCGCTTGCTGCTCCCTCCTGCGCGGCGGAAACTGCGCGGGTGAGGGTATCGCGGCAGGTGTAGAGCCTCTGGAGCGCAGCCTTGCAGCTTTCAATTACCTCAAGGGTGTAGTTGAGCTGGCTTCTGTAATGCACTGACAGAAGCATGAAGCGTATCGGCTCATAGCCGTATTCCTTTGACAGGTCGCGAACCATGAAGAAATTGCCCTTTGACTTGGACATCTTGGAACCGTCAACATTCAGCATACCGTTGTGCATCCAGATGTTTGCAAGAGGAGAGCCGGTGGCGCATTCGCTCTGGGCTATTTCATTCTCGTGGTGCGGGAAGATAAGGTCTGCACCGCCGCCGTGAATGTCCAGAGTATCGCCGATGTAGTGTCGGCTCATTGCAGAGCATTCGATATGCCAGCCGGGACGACCCTGACCAAAGGGGGAGTCCCAGTAAGGCTCGCCGGGCTTTGCCGCTTTCCATACCGCGAAATCCATAGGATTGCGCTTCATTTCGCCGACCTCGATACGCGCGCCCGCCTGCAAATCCTCAAGCGGCATATGGGACAGCTTGCCGTATTCCGGATATTTTGAGGTATCGAAATAAACGTCGCCGCCCGCCTGATATGCGAATCCCTTGTCGATTAGTGTCTTTACGATATCAATGATGATATCCATGTTTTCAGTAACCTTGGGGTGTACGTCGGCGCGGCGTACATTAAGACCGTCAGCGTCGGTGAAGTACTCCTTTATCGCGTTTTCCGAAACCTCGGAAGCGGTCTTGCCAAGCTCGTTTGCTTTTTTGATGATCTTGTCGTCCACGTCGGTGAAGTTCTGAACATAGAACACCTTGTAGCCACGGAATTCAAGATATCTGCGGAGCGTGTCGAATACGCACAGGGCGCGGGCGTTTCCTATGTGAATGAGGTTATATACCGTCGGTCCGCAGGCATAGATCTTGACTGTGCCGGGGGTTATCGGCTTAAGCTCCTCTTTCTGACGTGTCATTGTGTTGTAGATCTGCATTTTATGATCCTCCTTATGAATGTATCGGGCAGTGAGTGCCCATATTATTTTCCTTTTTCAGCAAGCTGTTTTTTCAGGTCGGCGATCTCCTTTTCCATACATTCCAGCTTGTATTTGTGCTCGCAGAGAAGCTGGGAAACCGGGTCTGGAATGTGTATCTGGTCTAGGTCGCTGTTGTTGATCCTGATGCCGTCCCGCTTTACTACTCTTGCGGGAACTCCCACTGCGGTGCAGTTCGGTGGAACCTCCTCCAGAACAACGGCGTTCGCGGCGATCTTTGAGTTGTCCCCGATCTTCATAGGCCCAAGAACCCTCGCGCCTGCGCCCACCATTACGTTATTTCCGAGGGTAGGGTGCCGCTTTCCGGTGTCCTTTCCTGTTCCTCCGAGGGTGACGTTCTGGTACAGGGTACAGTTGTCGCCGATCTCTGTGGTTTCGCCGATAACTACCCCTGCGCCGTGGTCAATGAACAGTCCCTTGCCGATTTTTGCTCCGGGGTGAATCTCAATCCCAGTTTTGTTACGGGAACGCTGAGAGATCCACCGGGCAATGAAGAAATGCCCGCGCTCATAGAACCAGTGCGCTCTTCGGTAAGACCTCACCGCCTTGAATGACGGATAGAGGAATATGACCTCAAGAGCAGACCGAACCGCCGGATCTCTTGCTTTTATGGAATTTATTTCCTCTTTGAGCCGGTCAAACATAAAAACCTCCGGTAATCTGACATAAACACTCTGAAATGGTGCCGGGACATAAAAAACACCCCCGCACCGAACTGGTGCGAAGGCGTGTTACCGCTGTTCCACTTCGCTTCGGGCTATTGCCCCTCGAACCCCTTAACGCGGGAAACGGACACGGCTACCCGCAGAGCGCTCACCATGCCGGCTCGCAGCCGCACTTTCGCCGGGTTTGCCCGCAGCGCTCTCAGCAATGCGCCGCTCTCTGTGGAACTGAGTCCGGGTACTCTGACTGTTCATAGCCGTTATTTATGCGGAAATATCCGCAATGTTATACATTTATTCTATTATACCCTATAATTTGAATTTTTTCAAGGGGTAAATCTGATTTTTTTTGAATTTTCACAGAACCTAAGTTAATATAATGAACGCCAGCGCCGCTATAAGCTTCATATCCGCCTTTTCGTGCAGGAGAAGCAGTATAAGCGCTGCAATCAGCATGAAATCCCGGTCGCCGGTTATCCTTTGCAGGAGATTTCCGGAGCTTGCGGAGTTAGGTCTTTCGCAGGGCGGGGGAGAGTGTCGGGGCTGTTCCCTGCGTAATTCCTGCTCTGCGGAGCGTCTGTTCCCGCTTTCTTCATTGCGGAAGGCTTCGCGCTGCGGAATATCCTGTTTCTTTTCTTCTGCGACCTGCTCCCGCTCCGGGGCTTTTTCGCTGTTGAATTTCTCCACGGATTTGTACAGCGGAGATTGCTCGGCTATCCATACCATAAATATCCCTCCCGGAATCAACTGCCGAAAAGCCCGCTGTCCTTAAGAAGCGGCAGCAAGGAAATGAGCTTCAGGAGCTTTAACACAGTATCTACCTTTGCGCGGTTTTCTTCACGGAGCAGCGGCTTCAAGGCAAGAAGCAGCTTTTCGTTGTCGCTTGTTGAACCCGCCGCTCCCAGCAGGCTCGCCGCCTTTGCCATAGTTCCGATGTCAAGACCGGAAAACAGTCCCTCTCCAGAGTTGTCTTCCGCACCGGAATTGCCCTGCGCACTGTCGTTATCCTCCTGCGGGCTGTCCTCAGCCAGCGCACGGAGAATATCTTCTATATTTTCCATGCACCGCACCTCCAGACGTCAATAATGACCTATTTCATACCGCCGAGCAGCTTCATGACCTCTTCCGGCGACTCTGCCGATTTGAGCTTTGCCATAAGCTCCTTGTCGGCAAGTATCTTGCGCAGCTTTTCCTTGTCCGATTTGCTCAGGACGGAGGACAGAGCGGCTATATCTTTCTTCTCAATGGTTTTCTTAAGGCTTTCCGGTGATGAACCTAGTTTTTCGCTGGCGGACTTTATCAGCTTGTCAAAATCGTTGTTATTCATGGTCAATACCTCCTAATTAGTGACAAAATATGTAAATCTTCAATAATTTTTCGTTAAAAAACTGCAAAGCCCCCTTTTATTCATTTCATTTTTATGATATAATATATATAACTAGAACCTTGAATTCAAGGCGTACAGAAAGGAAATTCCTGATTTTGAAGATATTAGTAGTATCAGACACGCACCGCAATTTCGCAGTGCTGAATGAGGCGGTGAACAATAATCTTGACGCCGACCTGATAATCCATCTCGGCGACGGCGAGAACGAGGCGCGGGATATTCATAATCTCCACCCGGAAAAAGCGATGATATACGTCGGCGGCAACTGCGATTATGGAATGCACAAGCAGACGCAGATAGTCACTGTCTGCGGCTATAAGATATACTGCTGCCACGGACACCATGAGAATGTACACGGAGGTCTGGCAGGGCTTGTCGCCGCGGCAAAGGCAGAGGACTGCAAAATAGCGCTGTACGGTCATACTCACCTGTACCGCACCGAAGTTATTGACGATGTGTTCGTTATGAATCCGGGAAGTCTTGACAGTCCCAGAAATCACAACGACCCGACCTATGGCGTAATAATGCTGTCCAGCGCCGGCGAGATACAGATGAATATTATCGCGGTGAAGAAGTGATGATAAACCATATTTCCTTAGATGAGGTGGACTCCACCAACAGCTACTTAAAGCAGCACCGCGCCGGGCTTCCGGACGGTACGCTGGTCACTGCCGGACTTCAGACCGCCGGACGCGGCAGAAGGGGGCATGACTGGGCGGCGGACAGGGGAATGCTCCCGTTTTCGCTGCTGCTCAAGAACCCTCTCCACCCGGAAACAGTGACCCTCTGCGCGGCGGTTGCCGTCTGCGGCGCGCTGGAAGCCCTGCTGCCTGATGAGAAATTCGGGATTAAATGGCCTAACGATATCATTCTTCAGGGATATAAGCTCTGTGGTATTCTATGCGAGAGCGTCTGTTTTGGTTCATCAATGGACATTATCTGCGGTATCGGAGTAAACCTCACCCAGAACGCAGAATTTTTCAGGAAGGCTAATATTCCACACGGTGCTTCTTTGCAAATGCTGACCGGGTACGTTCCGGACAGAGAGACGCTTGCAGAGGACATAGCAGAGCGGCTGTATGATTATTCCCGCGAGGGATTTTCCAGCATTTCTGAGGAATACGTAAGACGCTGCCTTACCGTTGGGAAAAGAATACGAATCATCGAAAACGGCGGCGAGCGTGAGGCTTTCGCCGAGGGAATTGCGCCAAATGGCTTTCTTATCTGCTCCGATGAAAACGGGCGGTTTGAGGTAAATTCCGGCGAGGTCAGCGTCCGCGGGCTTATGGACTATATCTGAAAGGGAACTGTATGGTTGAAAACGAGTTCAAGATAATGCTCACCGAGGAGCAGTACAATGCCGTTCATTCGCTGTATCAGTGGGACTGCGAGCTGGAACAGGTGAACAGCTATTACGACAGCCCGGAGCTTGCGCTCAGCGGCAGACATATCACCTGTCGTGTGCGGACTGTTCAGGGCAGATATCTGCTCCAGATGAAGCTGCCTGCCGAGGCGCAGAACAACGGCGCGGTTTCCAGAATTGAGCTGGAGCGGGAGCTGGACGGTATCCCGAAGAAGCTTTCCGGCGCTGAGCTTATGGAAATGAGCGGCGCGGAGGAACTTCCGGACGCGGAGCTGCTGGGAACGCTCTCGACATTTCGCAGCGTTAAGCGGTTTCCCGGCGCGGAGATCGACCTTGACCGCAGTGAATATTTCGGCAAAACCGATTTTGAACTGGAGATAGAGTACACCGATGAAGCCGCCGCAAAGAAGCTCCTCGCAGAAATATCCGCCGGAGTGAACATAGATCGCAGCGCGCCTGTCACCGGAAAGATACGACGTTTCCTTGCTGAGTATATGCGGCAAAAGTGAAAAAAGAAAGCCTTTGAACCGAGAAGTTCAAAGGCTCAGACCGGCGAAAAAGTCCCTAAAGGGACTTTCTCGCCGAACATCCGCACTGCCCGCGTAAGGCATAAGGCGTAAGCCGTTGCCAGTAAAGTTGTGCGGATAGAAGTGTTTTTTGCCCCGGCAGAGCTGGGGCAAAAAACGGATTTCAAAAGCCCGCTTCGCGGGCAAAACTGAGTTTTTCAACAAGCTGAGCCTTTGAACCGAGAAGTTCAAAGGCTGTTTTTTTTGCCGTTGGAAAGATCAGATATATCGCAGGATATCCTTTTCTTTTCCGTTTTCGATGTAGATACGGGGAACTCTTGTTCCGATACTGCAAAGCAGCTCATAGCTTATCGTGCCGATAAGATCCGCTGCATGATCTACCGAGCAGCCGCCGTATGTTTCGTCAGAGAAAACCGTGACCTCATCGCCGATTTCCGTCTCCGGGATATCGCTGATGTCCACCAGCGACTGATCCATGCAGATCCTGCCGCAAACCGGGGCTTTTTTGCCGCGGATCATTACGCTCCACTGACCGGACAGCCGGCGGTTGAAGCCGTCTGCATAGCCGCAGGGGATAAGCGCCAGACGAATGTCCCTGTCTGCTGTGAAGGAGCGTCCGTAGCTTACCGTGTCGCCGGGGTGAATGGTCTTTATCTGGCTGATTACAGCTTTCATGCTGAAAACAGATTTAATTCCCTCCGGCAGGGGATATTCAGTGTTGGGGCGGTGTCCGTACATTACCAGTCCGGCGCGGACGAAATTGCTCTCAAAGTCCTTGTGGAACAGAATACCGCCGCTGTTCTGGCAGTGCATGGGGAGATTACGGCTGCGGCAGATGTCCGCGAGCTTTTTGTATTGCTGCTTGGTGAATTCCACGTCCTCATCTGTGAGGGAGTCCGCGACTGCAAAGTGAGTATATCCGGCTCTGCAATCAAGCCCCGGCAGCGCAAGTATCTCGTCCGCTTCCTCGGAGGTGTTGATACCCACTCTGCACATTCCCGTGTCGAACTTGATGTGGACTGGTACTTTTACTCCGGCTTTTCCCGCGCAGTCGGAAAGCTCCTTTGCATAATCAACGCTGCCGACTGTGAATATGTAGTTCTTGTCAAGATTATCCAGCGCCAGCGGAATATCGCAATAGCCGAATATCAGGATATCTCCCTCCGCTCCGGCGGTGGTGAGGTTCTGCGCCTCCCAGAGATTGGAAACCGCGAAGTGCTTTACGCCGCATTCGTTCAGCGCAAGGGCGCATTCCGCATCGCCGTGTCCATAGGCATTCGCTTTTACTATGGCGATTATTTCCTTGTCCCCGGCATAGCTGCGTATCACCTTAATATTATTTTTCAGGACGTCAAGGTTTATCTCCGTCCATGTTCTCTGATAAAAATTATTCATGTTCGCTCCTCAATGTGTTGAAATTTCAGAAAAAGTGTGGTATAATACTAGAAGATATGTTTTATAAAAAATTTTATGCCGCAGATTTCTGATATTATAAACACCTCGTTTATTATATTACTAATTTCGCAAAAATTCAATACCTTTTCCGGAAAAGGCAATATTTTTAGAAGCTGCGGCGACGAAAGGTTAATATTATGGCTGTACGCAGAAAAAGCAACTGGTATATATATTTGATCGCATTTGGTATCACGCTTGCTATGATAATCATGGCAATAGTATCCTTCCGTGATTTCCTGTTCCCGGAAACTCAGGAAACTGGGCTTACCGTTGACGGTGAGCTGTCCGATGACTTTGTGCCTGACGCCGGTATGAGTTTGTCTGTTATGACGATGATCTCCGACGGCGAGAATGATATGCCGGAGCTGTTCATTATTGCCGCGTATAATGCGGTGGAGAACCGGCTCACATTCATTCCGGTCAATAATGGCATTGCTCTTGTGAGAACCGGACGTACTCTGCCGAATATCTATGCCGCTCAGGGCGGTGAGGGGGTTGTCGACGCGGTTTCCAATGAATGCGGGATAAACTTTGACGGATATATCCGGTTTGACCGCAGCAGTCTGGTGGATCTGATTGCGCTTTACGGAAACGTTGAATACGATGTGGCGAAAACTCTGCTCATTTCTGACGGAACTGATGTGGAGCCGATAAACTCCGGCAGGCAGAATTTCACCGCAGAAATGGTTTACCGCTATATCATGTTTGCTGAATTTGACGAGGGCGAGTCCTATCGCTACAACATGATCTGCTCGCTGCTGATCGAACTGATAAATCAGAATGTATCGTTCGTGGATAGCTCTCTGCTGGACAATTTTGCCAAGCAGATCATGGAGCGCGCTGAAACAAATCTCACCGAGGAGATATACCTCGCTCACAAGGCAGCAATGCTGAATACAGTTCAGTACGGAATAAATCCGGCGGAATACTATGTTCCCTACGGCGAATACAACGGCGACGGAAGCTTTACCATTTCGGAGAATTCCGTGCTGACTATCCGCCAGAAATCCGGTCAGGATCAGTAAATGGAGGACGCAATGGACGAAAGGATACAGCGCACTATGGCTGCGCTTGAAAAGAACAACATCAAGCCATATTTTGCGGAAACCCGCGATCAGCTTTACGACATCGTGAGGGAGCTTGTGAAGAACGACAGGCTCATCACCGCCGGCGGCTCTGTGACGCTGGAAGAAAGCGGAGTAAAGGCTCTGCTGATGAATGAGTACAAGGGAATTTATCTTGACCGCTCCGAGGGGAAGACCCCGGAGGAGGTGGAGGATATCCTGCACAAGGCTTTCGTTTCCGACAGCTTTTTTGCAAGCTCCAATGCAGTCACCGAGAACGGAGAGCTGTACAATGTTGACGGCAGGGGAAACCGCGTTTCAGCAATGATCTACGGTCCGAAACAGGTGGTGCTTGTAGTCGGCTGTAACAAGATAGTCAAGGACATGGATGAGGCTGTGAAGCGGGTTGAGCAGGTCGCTGCTCCGAAGAATACTCAGCGGCTGCATTCCGGCACTCCCTGCGAAACCACAGGAAGCTGCGCTCACTGCCGCAGCAAGGGCAGGATCTGCTGCTCCTATGTGAGAATGGGTCAGCAGCGCGTTCCGGACAGAATAAAGGTAATTATTGTCAACGAGAGCTTGGGCTACTGAGCTGCTGACAGAAAGGATACATATTAATTATGGCAATATTAAAGCTTAAAGCCCCCTGCAAGGATTATATCTGGGGCGGCAACAGACTTCGCGAGGAATACGGCAAGGAGCTTGACTCGGACAAGATCGCCGAGAGCTGGGAGCTTTCCTGCCACAAGGACGGTCAGAGCGTTATCACAGGCGGGGAATTTGACGGAAAGACCCTTTCCGATTATATCGCGGAACAGGGAAAGGGCGTGCTTGGCAGCAACTGCGACCGCTTTGAGTACTTCCCGGTGCTGATAAAGCTTATTGACGCAAAGGATAATCTATCCGTTCAGGTTCACCCCTCAAACGATTATGCACTGCGGGTTGAGGGTGAATACGGCAAGACCGAGATGTGGTATATCGTGGACTGCGACGAGGGCGCGGAGCTGCTGTACGGCTTTAAGCACGAGATCTCCAAGGAGGAATTCGCTCAGAGAATTGCGGACAACACCCTGCTTGAGGTGACTAACAATGTTCCGGTACACAAGGGAGATGTTTTCTTCATTGAGAGCGGAACTCTCCACGCAATCGGAAAGGGCATTCTCATTGCCGAGATACAGCAGAACTCCAACACCACCTACCGAATTTACGATTACGGCAGAGTCGGCAAGGACGGAAAGCCTCGTGAGCTGCACGTTGAAAAGGCTAAGGAGGTTACAAATCTCGTTCCTCCGAAGTACCCCACCACCGCACAGGGCGCTCCCGAAAAGATAGAGGGCGGCGTAAAGACGCTGCTGCGCTCCTGCGAGTACTTCAATGTAAACAAGCTGGAGCTTGACGGAACTGCGAAGCTCACCGCCGGCAGCGGCTCGTTTAACTCACTTCTGGTGCTTGACGGAGCGTTTGAGGTATGCTCCGGCGCGGAAAAGGTCAGCGCGAAAAAAGGCGACAGCCTGTTCGTCAGCGCGGGAACAGGGGAATACACTGTTTCCGGCAGAGGTACGGTTATCCTTACTGACATTATCTGATACGATACGGAGGAAGCTATGGCGAAATATCTCGGAATAGATATCGGCGGCACGAACATTGCCTGCGGCATTGTGAACGAAAACTGCGAGATCATCGCGCGCTCAAAGGTCAAGACCAACTCCCCCAGACCCTACGCTGAGATACTTGAGGATATTATCCGGGGTGCGGAGCTTGCCTGCAAGGAAGCCGGAATTTCCCCGTCCGAGCTGGATTACATAGGTATAGGCTGTCCGGGAACCTGCAATCAGGAAACCGGCGCGGTGGAGTATTCCAACAACCTCGGCTTTGACAACGTTCCGCTGAGAACTGACGTTGAAAAGCGGCTCGGAGTTAAGACCTACCTCGGAAACGACGCGGACGCGGCGGCTTTCGGAGAATACTGCGCCGGGGCTGCAAAGGGCGCGAAGAACGCCGTGGTGATAACCCTCGGCACCGGAGTAGGCTCTGGTATCATCATTGACGGGAAGATATACAGCGGCTCAAATTTCGCCGGGGGAGAGATAGGTCATACAGTAATCTCCGTGGATGGCAGACAGTGCACCTGCGGCAGAAAAGGCTGCTTTGAAGCTTATTCCTCCGCCACAGGACTTGTGAACACCACCAAGGAATATGCGGAGAAATTCCCTGAAAGCCTTATGGCGAAGATGATAAAGCAGGAGGGCAGGGTCAGCGCTAGAACCTCCTATGCCGCGATGAAGCAGGGCGACGAAGCCGGACGGCTTGTCACCGATGAATATGTGAAGTATCTTGCCATAGGAATTACCAACGTAATCAACGTATTTCAGCCTGACATACTCTGTATAGGCGGCGGAGTATGCAACGAGGGAGATACTCTGCTCCTGCCGCTTAGAAAACTGGTAGCAGAGCAGGTGTATTCCAAAAACAGCGCAAAAAATACCGCGATAGTTATATGCTCTCTCGGTAATGACGCGGGCATAATCGGGGCTGCAATGCTCTTTAAAGCCTGCAAATAATACATATATACCGGAATTTCCGGCAGAAAGGAAAAATCATGAGAAGTGATTTGATCAAAGAGGGAGTAGAAAAGACCCCTCACAGAGCGATACTCAAGGCTCTCGGTGTTACCGACAGCGAAATGCACAGACCGTTTATTGCAGTCGTATGCGCTGCGAGCGATTATGTCCCCGGACATATGCACCTGCATGAGATCTCAAAGGCGGTCAAGGACGGCATAAGAAACGCCGGCGGCGTTCCGTTTGAGTTCTTCACCATCGGCGTATGCGACGGACTTGCAATGAACCACAAGGGCATGAGATACTCCCTTGCCTCAAGAGAGCTTATTGCGGACAGCATTGAGGTAATGCTCACCGCGCACCCGCTGGACGGCGTTGTGTTCATTCCTAACTGCGATAAGATCGTACCCGGAATGGTGCTTGCTGCTTCCAGAATGAACCTGCCCGCTATCTTTTGCAGCGGCGGCCCGATGAACCCCGGCTGTGTTCAGGGCAAGCGTGTAGGATACTCCGAGATATACGAGGCAATCGGTCAGTATTCCAACGGCGAGATCGGTGATGAGGTTATCAAGGACTTTGAGGACAATGCCTGCCCGACCTGCGGAAGCTGCTCCGGTATGTACACCGCGAACTCCATGAACTGCCTTACCGAGGCAATGGGACTTGCGCTCCCCACCGCCGGAACTGAGCCGGCTGTAAACTCCGCCCGCCGCAGACTTGCTAAGGAGTCCGGCGAACGTATCGTGGAGCTTGTAAAGGAGAATATCCGTCCCAGCGATATCCTCACCAAGAAGAATATGCTGAACGCTCTTGCAACCGATATGGCTATCGGAGCTTCCTCCAACACAGTTCTTCACCTGCTTGCTATTGCGCATGAAGCAAAGGTTGACATCACCCTTGATGATATCGACCAGATGAGCAGAAAGACCCCGCAGCTTGCAAAGCTCAATCCTGCCTCCAGCGTATTTATCACAGATATGAACGCTGTCGGCGGTATCCAGACGGTTATCCGTGAGCTTTCAAAGGGCGGTCACGTTTTCACAGATGTTCAGACCGTTTCCGGAACTCAGGCGGACAGAATCGCCAATGCAAAGGACGCGGACGGTGTAATTATCCACAAGCTTGACGCTCCTATCCGTAAGGACGGCGGTATTGCTATCCTCAGCGGCAACCTCGCGGAGAATGGTTCTGTTGTAAAGCAGGGCGCTGTAAAGCCTGAGATGATGGACTTCACCGGAACTGCAAGAGTATTCGACGGCGAGCAGGCAGCCTGCGACGCTATCCTCGGCGGCGACATCAAGGCTGGAGACGTTGTTGTTATCCGTTACGAAGGCCCGAAGGGCGGCCCCGGTATGCCGGAAATGCTTGCGCCCACCGCAGCAATCGTCGGCAAGGGTCTTGACGGAAATGTTGCGCTTATCACAGACGGACGTTTCAGCGGCGCTTCCAGAGGCGCGGCAATCGGTCACGTTTCTCCCGAAGCAGCCGAGGGCGGACTTATTGCGTTCGTTGAGGACGGCGATAAGATCCACATTGATATCCCGAACCGCAGCATTACTCTGCTGGTCGATGACGAAACCATTGCAAAGCGCAGAGAAAAGGGTATTCTCCCGCCCAAGGAGCTTACCGGCTACCTCAAGCGTTACGCAGGTCTTGTTACCTCCTCCAACACCGGCGCGGTATTCAAGGACTGATTTCATAGCATAATACGAGCCGTCCTGCGGATAGAGCAGGGCGGCTTGTTCTATTTACCGGAGATACCGCATAGAATGTGGCATGATCGAATTAAAGCTTGGACGGACTGCGCTGCGGTGGGATTTCTCTTTCTTCGCGGTGCTGGCGGTGTTTTTCTGGCTGGATAAAACCGGCTTTGGACTGATGTCCCTTTCAATTTGCGCGGCGCATGAGCTGGCGCACCTTGCCATCATGAAAGCGGCGGGGATTAAACCGGATAGAGTTACCTTTTACGGAGCTGGAATCCGCATAACCGCGCCGGAAACCGAGAGCCGCTCTCCGGCAGTGCAGGCGGCGGTGTACGCGGCGGGCTGCGTGATGAATTTCCTGCTTGCAGGGGCGCTGTTTGCCGCGGGTCATGAGAATGTTGCGGCGGTAAGCCTTTTCACCGGGATATTTAATCTGCTGCCGATAGGGGAATTTGACGGCAGGCGGCTTTTAAAGCTGCTGTTTATTGCGCTGCTGAAGCCGGAGAATGTAGACGGAGCGCTTCGCGTGTGCGGGATCATTTCCGCAGTAACAGGCGCTGCGGCGGTGATCATTCTCGGAAAGGGAGCAAGCCCTACGCTGCTGATAACAATGATTTACCTGATAGTAATGTCGTTACGGCGGGTGTAAAATTAATTCCCAAACCGCTTGACAAGCGTATATTATTTTTGATATAATAAAGACAGCGAAATCCCATAAATTACATTTATATGAAAAGGAGTATTTTCGATGAGGTATGAAATCAAAGGCGAGCCGCTGCCCGTGGTAATTGTTTACCTTGAAGCAGGCGAGTCCGTTAAGTGCGAAAAGGGCGCAATGTCTTGGATGACCCCCAATATGCAGATGCAGACCGGCGCGGGTGGCATTGGAAAGGCATTCGGCAGAATGTTCTCCGGCGAGTCTATGTTCCAGAATACATATACAGCAGTCGGCGGACAGGGAATGATCGCGTTCGCTTCCAGTTTCCCCGGTTCTATCATTCCGGTGGATATCAGCAAGGGAGATTTCATTGTACAGAAGTCCGGCTATCTGGCTTCTGCACCCACAGTAGAGCTTTCCGTTGCATTCCAGAAAAAGATTGGCGCAGGCTTCTTCGGCGGCGAGGGCTTCATCATGCAGAGACTTCACGGAACTGGTATGGCTTTCATCGAGATCGACGGCTATGTTGTTGAGTATGAGCTTCAGGCAGGTCAGCAGCTTCTGGTGGACACCGGCTATCTTGCGGCAATGTCCAGCACCTGCACAATGGATATCCAGACCATAAAGGGCGTAGGTAACGTGCTGTTCGGCGGCGAGGGTCTGTTCAACACCGTTGTAACCGGCCCCGGCAAGGTTTACCTCCAGACAATGCCTATCAGCAATGTCGCTGGCGCTATTTCAGCGGTTATTCCGAAGAGCTGATTTGAATAATTCGATCCCCCGGCAGATTTGTCGGGGGATTTTTCTGCGTAATATATCGACGGGTGTCGTATAAATTTAACAGTGTTTTCTGGTAAAGAAAACTTAAAAATATATTACATTTTTGTAATAATTATTGACAAATAATATCAGAGATGATATACTTCTATATAAAATATAAATACAATATTTTACAAAAATAATGCAACCTTTCTATATAATAATCTGTTTTTATAGATAGGCAAGACAGGCAGGGTTATGTTGATTAAAGCGAAGCATATCAAGTTCAGCCGCGTGAGTAGACTCGTTTGAACGTGGCGAATTTGATTTAATCAGCGTTTCCCTAGGAAAAGGGGGGGACTTAATGGAAACTGAACAGCCTACAAAGGTCAGAAAACCCAGAGCCATGATTCACGTCAAAAACCTCCGCAAGGAATACCAGCTTGAGGGCGGCGAGCCAGTCGTTGCCCTGAAACGGATAAACCTAGATATAATGGAGGGTGAGCTGTGCTGCATATTCGGCACCTCTGGTTCGGGTAAATCCACGCTGCTAAATCAGCTTGCGGGACTTGAAAAGCCTACTTTCGGTGACGTATACATAAGGGGAGTGCCGATAACCCGGCTCAATGAAAATCAGCTTGCCGCTTTCCGGCAGAAGCACATAGGATTCGTGTTCCAGTCGTATAATCTCCTGCCGTTCATGACGGCGGTGGAAAATGTTGCCATGCCTCTGATGTTCAGGGGCGACAGCAGACGGGAACGCACGAAAAAGGCAGTAGCTATGCTGAAGAAAGTGGGTCTTGGAAACCGACTGAAGCATTATCCAAGACAGATGTCCGGCGGTCAGCAGCAGAGAGTTGGTATTGCAAGAGCGTTTGTGGCAATGCCGGACGTTGTCTTTGCGGACGAGCCGACAGGAAACCTCGATTCCAAAACAACGATCGAGGTCATGGATATGATAAAGAATTTCGCACGGAAATTCCGGCAGACGATCGTGCTGGTAACTCACGATCCGGAGCTTGCCAAATACGCAGACCGGATAGTAACACTCGTTGACGGAAGAATTGTCAGCGATACAAAAGGAGAAAATCATGAGGAAATATCTTGAGAAAGTATTGTCAGTATTTATCGGAGCGTCTTTGATGATCGCGGCGGCTCCGGCAGCAGTGCCGCTTGCAGCCTATGCGGAATCGTCCGGGAGCGACCCGGCAGATCCTGCTGACCCTGCTGACCCTTCCGAGCCGGAAACCCCTGCGCTCACGTTAAATCCGGTGGTAGTGGGTTATTCTGTAACGAACAGCAAGGGCAATGAAGTCAGCACAATTTATTCTAAGTCTGAATTCAACATGACGCTCACCATAAAGGACATAAAGGTAAAGACCTCTCAGGTAGGGGATATCGCAAATATCGACTTTATGAAGAGCATGGACAGCTTCAAGGCAACGGTTGAGTCCAAGAGAATTGTTTCTCAGGGTGACCAGCTTCTGGTTTATGAGGTAGTCCTGAAAAACTGCAAGTGGACAGGCGGAGATACTTCTTTCGGCTTTATGGTAGGATATGCCGGGGGAAGCGATTATGCCACAGGTTCTGTGAACATAACAGAGTGCACTGTTGCAGAAAAAGTAGACGATCCTGTCAACCCCTCTTCCGAACCAACAATGATGATTTCCGTAATCGACCCGGAATCGCCGATAAAAGCGGGAGAATCCGGCGAGCTTGAGATCAGGATAAAGAATCTCGGTTCTACATATGCCTATAATCTCCTCGCAGAGATCTCTTCCTCTGATGATATCCTCATTGTTGACGGAACAGGCACCCAGAACATAAACTCTCTTGATTATCTTCAGGAGAAAGTTATTACAGTCAAATTCAAGGCACTTGGCAAGATCAGCTCCGAGAAGCAGACATTCGGCGTATCATTGAAATACTACTACGACAACGGCACGTCCGAAACCGTTGGAAACGCATCAACACAGGTCGCAGTAGAGGCTGAGCTGACAACTGTCGAAAAAGTATATCCTGTTGTCAAGACCGAGTTCTCCATGACAGAGGCTGTACTTGAGCCGGACAAGGAATACAGCGGAGTACTGACCGTTAGAAATATCGGTACCGCCGATATCAACGGATTGTTCGTTAATTTCACAGGTTCAGATGATATCGTCGTAACAAACGAAACAGGTTCTGTATATATAGAAGAAATTCCGGTAGGCACACAAAAGAACATCACGGTAAAATTCCGTACCATGAAAGACCTTACATCGGCGCGTCAGTTTATCAACGCAGCGCTCAAGTACAGCTATGTAATGGGCAGCGAGGAGCTTGACGGAAGCTATGAAAAGTCCTTTGTGATGCTAGGCACAGGAATGGATCAGGCTCCGCTGCCGATAATCTCTTCCAAACCGCTGGAGGATCCGCTTGCGGCAGGCAAGAGCTACCGAAAGATATTCCTTATCACCAACAAGGGCAGCCGGGATATGAAGAATATCACGGTAAAGGTCAAGGGCAGCGAGGGACTGACTATCACTGACGGCAAGGATCAGTTCTTTGTTGATGAAATCAAGGCAGGCGAGGAGAAAAAGCTGCTCGTTACCTTTGATACAAACGCAGAGATTGCTTCAGTAAACCAGACCCTTGACATAGAGATTGATTATTTCTATGAGAAGAACGGAACAATGACCGCCGAAACCAAGACCGGCACGGTAACAATGAACTCTACTGTTTCTGCTGCGCCGGTGCTGAGAATTTCAGGTGAAAAGCTTCCGGAGGCGCTTGTTCCGGACAAGAGTTATGATTATACTATCACAGTCAAAAACTGCGGAGAAGTCACTGTAAAAGATGTATACATTGATTTTACAGGAACAGACGCGCTCTATTTCCTTGACGGAACTGAGTCGGGCTACATTGAGTCGATCCGCCCCGGCGCTGACGCAGAGGTTAAAGTGAAATTCCGCACCCTCAGCGACATAACCTCCGTAAAGCAGGGAATTACCGCTGAAATGAAATATTCCTACGGCAAGAATGCTTCTATACTTTCCACCACCGGCACATCGTCTGTCGTTCTTATCGCAGCGGCTAACAGGGCAGGTGACGGAAATTCCGCAGCGCCTAATATCATCATCGGCAAGTACGATATAGGTCAGGATCAGATCCCGGCGGGCGAGGTGTTCGAGCTTGCTCTTGATTTCTACAACACCAGCGCGGATACCTCCATTGAGAATGTTGTAATGACAATCAATGCCGGCGGTGATCTCTCGATCTACGGAGGCAGCAGCTCGTTCTATTACCCGGCTATCTCCGCGGCGGGGGCTTCCAGCGAGTCAATTCAGCTCCGTGCGCTCCCAACAGCGGCGACCGGCACTTCCACCGTTTCAGTTTCTTTCAAGTACGACTACCTCACAGGCGGAACAAGGAACACGATCACTTCCGAACAGACGCTTTATATCCCGGTTTATCAGCCGGATAAGATGACTTTTTCCGTTACACAGCCTAACTACGATGTTTATGCAGGAAACGAGGTTTATATCACTCTCAGCTATCTTAATAAGGGACGCTCTGACGCGGCAAACGTTAAGGCGGAGCTTGTCGGCGACGTCGGCGCGCTTTCCACTGAAAAGATCATCGGCAATGTACTGGCTGGCGGAAACGGCACTGTCGATTTCATCGTAACTCCCTATATGTCCGGCGAAGTAAGCTTTTCGATCGTTCTGACCTATGAGGACTCCAACATGAACGAGGTTACAAAGGAACTTCCCGTTACACTTAATGTAATGGAAATGGACTGGGGCGGAGATTTCATTGACCCCATGCCAGATGAAGAACCTGTCGAGGAGGAGGGCGGCTTCCCGTGGTGGATCGTGATAGTCGGCGGCAGCGTTCTGGTAGTGGCTGCGGTCGTAGTTATCATCGTTGTGGTTCATAAGAAGAAAAAGAACGGCAAAAAGCTCACAGAGGACGATTTTGACTGGGAGGACGATCTGGACGAGGACAGCTCGGACAGCAATGACAAAACGAAGGTTTAATGGTGACGATCTGTGAAAGTTTTTGACATGATAAAGATGTGCCTGCAAAACCTCACCCGCCGGAAATCCAGAACGATACTCACCGTTCTCGGCGTTGTGATAGGCTGCTGCGCCATCGTAACAATGATGTCCATTGGCTTCGGCGTTCAGAATTCACAGCAGATAATGCTTGAGGGAATGGGCGACCTTACGTTGATACAGGTCTACTCCGGAGGAAGCACGAAGCTTGACGACGACGCTATCCGGAAGTTCCAGAACATAGCAAACGTTGATGTCGCGATCGGAAAATACCAGCTCCGCAATGTCGGAATGAACATCTATGCCGGAGAGAATAACCGGTATCAGATGAGCTGGGCGCAGGTCGTCGGAATTAACGAGGACACTATGGAAAAGTTCGGATTTGAACTGCTTTCAGGAAGCTTCCCTAAGGAGAAATTCTGTGTGCTCGCCGGTCAGTTTGCGGCGTACAATTTGATAGACACCCAGCGCCCGGAGGGACATAACATGGTTGACCGCTGGAGCGCAATGTATTCGATTAATCCGGAAACCGGCGAATATAGCTACAATCCTGATGCGGAGCTGCCGGCTCCATATATCGACCTTCAGGGGCAGACGCTGACCCTTGAACTTTACAGCTATGAAAACTACGATGTGAAGAAAACTCAGGAGGTTACGGTATCCGGTGTTGTAAAAGAGGATTACAACAAGGATTATGCCACCAGCGAGGGCTTCATTTTCCTTACCAGCGACCTTGTGGCGCTCCAGAAAATGATTTATCCAAACTCCTCTCAGAAAATGGAATACAATGAGATCTACGTCAAGGCAAGGGATATCTCACAGGTCGCCGATATCGAAAAGGAGATCAAGAAGATGGGATATTCCACCTACTCAATGGAGAGCGTAAGAAAGCCCCTTGAGGAGGAGGCACGCAAGCAACAGATGATGCTGGGCGGTCTGGGAGCGGTTTCGCTTTTCGTTGCGGCGCTGGGCATTACCAACACAATGATAATGTCAATATCTGAACGCACCCGCGAGATCGGCGTAATGAAGGCACTCGGCTGCTATCTCGGAAATATCCGCGCCGTGTTCCTCATGGAGGCAGGTTTTATCGGGCTGATCGGCGGCGTGATCGGAGGCGCTCTGAGCTTTATCATCTCACTTGTGATGAATGTCCTGACTAACGAGGCGGTCAAGGGCATGGAAATAAACAGCCTCGAAACGCTGTGGAATATGATCGTCATGGCAATGTCGCCGGAAAACAGTCCGATGTCCATAGTTCCGCTTTGGCTCTACGGCTTTGCGATACTGTTTTCAATTGTCATCGGTCTTGGATCCGGATTTTATCCGGCAAATAAGGCGGTTCATATCTCGGCTATGGAGGCAATCAAGCGCGAATAATCACATAATACGGGGCAGGGGAAAACCTCTGCCCTCAGGCTGTCGATAAACCACCATCTGCGTCGTCACTCCGCATAACGGCAGGCACAAAGCCTAGCCGTTATGCGGGTTCCTAGCATCTGGCGGCTTCTCGCCACCCTGAAAAGGTACTTTTGCTACAACCTGGGGGCAGGGGAAAACCTCTGCCTTTTTTGTTTATTTTTAACTAAAGTGTTGTTGCTCTTTCACTAATAGTATGCAATATGTCTAAAATGTATAGAGGCTATGCGTATTTAACATTTTACAAGCCTGTATAGAAATGATATAATAAAATTATTAAAAACCAATAGATTATTATGCTTTTTTCTGTTGGTTTTTCACAATATTTTCACATATGGAGGTACACTTCAAATGGCTAGATTTACTTTACCGAGAGACGTTTATCATGGAAAGGGCTCTCTTGAGAACCTCAAGTCCCTTAAGGGCAAGAAGGCTGTCATCGTTGTAGGCGGCGGTTCCATGAAGCGCTTCGGCTTCCTCGACAGAGCAGAGGCTTATCTTAAGGAAGCAGGCATGGAGGTTATGATCATTGACGGCGTTGAGCCGGATCCTTCTGTTACCACCGTAATGAACGGCGCTGCAAAGATGCTGGAATTCAACCCTGACTGGATCGTTGCAATGGGCGGCGGTTCTCCTATCGACGCTGCAAAGGCAATGTGGATCAAGTACGAGTATCCGGAATGTACCTTTGAGGATATGTGCAAGGTATTCGGTATCCCTGAGCTGAGAAAGAAAGCACACTTCTGCGCTATTCCTTCCACCTCCGGTACCGCTACTGAGGTTACTGCATTCTCTATCATCACCGATTATGACAAGGGTATCAAGTATCCTATCGCTGACTTCGAGATCACTCCTGATGTAGCTATCGTTGATTCCGACCTTGCTGAAACAATGCCCCAGAAGCTTACAGCTCACACCGGTATGGACGCTATGACCCATGCTGTTGAGGCTTATGTTTCCACCGCAAACTGCGACTACACAGACGCGCTTGCTATCCATGCGATCGAGATGATTCAGGCTGACCTCGTTGATTCCTATAACGGCGACATGGCTGCCCGTGCAAGAATGCACAACGCACAGTGCCTCGCAGGTATGGCATTCTCCAACGCTCTGCTCGGTATCGTACACTCTATGGCTCACAAGACCGGCGCAATCTTTGCTGACTATGGCGCACACATCATTCACGGCGCTGCAAACGCAATGTACCTGCCTAAGGTAATCGCATTCAACGCTAAGGATCCGACCGCTAAGAAGCGTTACGGCGTAATTGCTGACTACATGAAGCTCGGCGGCGCAAACGATGATGAAAAGGTTGCTAACCTCATCAAGTACCTCCGCAAGATGAACGATGATCTGAAGATTCCGCACTGCATCAAGAACTACGGCGCAGACAGCTACCCCACAGAGCAGGGCTTCGTTCCTGAGAACGTATTCCTTGAAAGACTGCACGATATTGCAGTAAATGCTATCGGCGACGCTTGCACCGGCTCCAACCCCCGTCAGCCTTCCGTTGAGGAGATGGAGAAGCTGCTCAAGTGCTGCTACTACGACACTGAGGTTGACTTCTAATCTTAGTCAATAACTACATAAGAAACCCCGTCGGGCTCTCCGGCGGGGTTTAGTTGTTTATACTTCCACAATGATGAAAGAACATTGTAAACAATCTCAGGGACTCTCAATTAAGAAAGTCCCTGTATTGTTATTCTGTTTTGTTGTCCTCAGGAAGAATTATCGGAGCAGTTCCGTCCTCGATCATTTCCAGCATAAGAGGAACGATCTTCGGGTCAAGCTGTGTTCCGGCAACCCGCTTTAGCTCCTCAATGATTACCTCGGAGGGAAGGGTATCACGGTAACAGCGCCTGCTAGACATTGCGTCATAGGTATCCGCGACACCGATTATCCTTGCGATCAGCGGAATATCCTCGCCCGAAAGCCCCTCGCAGTAACCCTTTCCGTCGTAGCGCTCGTGGTGGTATTTTGCGCCCTCGGCGATCTCCGGAATAGCTGTGTAGTCCTTCAGAATTTCCGCGCCTATCACCGGGTGCTGCTGAATTATCTTCCGTTCCTCGTCAGTCAGCTTGCCGGGCTTGTTCAGAATGCTGTCAGGAATACCTATCTTGCCGATATCGTGCATCAGTGCAACATAATAAATATGTTCCTGCTCGTCCTTGTCCATATCCATGCGGCGGGCTATCTCTCTTGAATAATTCGCCACACGCAGCGAATGTCCGTTCGTGTACTTGTCCTTTGCGTCAATAGTACCAGCAAAGGTCTTGAACGACTGGTCGATGATCTCCTTGTATTCTTTCTGGCGACGCTTCATGCGGTTAATTCTTGCGTAAAGCGCGAGCACTGTAATCCCAACGGTGACAGCCAGAGCGCAGATAACTATGATCGCAATAAATCCCGGCTGCTCGTTGATGGCTTTGTCCTTTTTGATGTTCACGCTGTAGGTGTGGCTTTCCTCCGGATTGTCGGTAAGGAATATGCGCATGGTAAAGGTATATTCTCCTCCGGGGAGGTTGGTGTAGCTTATTGTAGAGCTTTTCCCGGTGCTTATAACCGTTTCTTCTTCGTCAAATCCGTCCAGCTTGTAGGCAATTGAGAGCCGTGTGGTGTCTGTATATGAGAGCGCAGCGAAATCTATATTTATACGGTGCGCGCCCTTTTCTATTACAAGATTTTCCGGGTGGTCGTACACCGTTCCGTCAACGGAAATGCTGTTCACAATCGCCTTAGGCAGAATGCTTTCTGGCTGACTGAACCCGAAAATGCTTACGCCGCTGCTGGTGGAGATATAAAGCTGACCGTCAGGGGAGAGCCAATGCCATGTGTTGGCGTAAAGCGAGCCGGTAAGACCGTTTTCAAAGCCGTAGCATAGTGAAGAAGCTCCGTTGTCGGCGATAACGTCCTCGCGGCTTACAGTAATTATACCGCTGTTCTGGAGCAGATACAGCCTGCCGTCCCTTAGGTATATGTCAAATATATTGCCGGAGAGTTTGTCAAGATTTTTGAGCTTTGAGAAACGACTTCCGTCAAAATAAAACAGCCCGCTGCTGGTGCTGACGAAATAGCAGCCCTTTTCTGAATCCGGAGTAATTCTGAGAATGATGCCGTTATCAAGTCCCTCAGAGTAGCTGTGTACCGTTACTTTTCCATGGTCGATCTCATAAATTCCGCCGCCGTCGCTTCCTGCAAGGAGAGAGCCGCTTTCGGTTTCCACCATGCAGAGGATAGCGGGGTAGTCGAAATCCTTGTAGCTCGTGACGCTGCCGTTAGGGGAGATTATGCTAAGCCCTTTCTGCATTCCAACTGCGATCGAGCCGTCCGACATCTCTAGGAGCGCTCTTGCGCTTCTGTCCGCAAGACCGTCCTCGGCGCTGTATTTGGTTATGCTTCCGCTGTCCGGATCATAGCAGATTACCGGAGAATCGGAATAAGACGCGATCCACACATTACCGCTGTTGTCGCCGATGATGTGCCGAACTCTCTGTCCGTCCAGCATTTCGGTCAGCTCGTTTGTGACAGGCTTCCAGCTTTCATCGCATATTATTATGCCCTTGTCGGTTCCCATAAAATAATGTCCGCTCTGCCGGACAATGGTGTTCAGAGCCTTTCCGGAGATACCGGCGGTGTTGTTGGGCGAGGAGAAGCAGCCCGAGGTGTATTTTATCACTCCGTTTGTGGAGGAGGCAAGCCAGATATTGCCCTCATAGTCGAGAAATGAACCCTCTATCGAAGAAGCACTTTCTGCTTCGCCGAATTCAATGAATTCATCATTCCTTTGTATACCGTAGCCGCGAAGTCCGTTCACCGCAATACTTCCGTCCGAAAGCCGTTCAAGGCTGTCGTGGGTGAAAACGCTGCCGGTTTCGTGGAATGTTATTTCCAGATCGTCTTTGGTGAAGCCCTCTCCCTTGCAGCGGACTTCCGCAAGAATGTTGCTGTCTGATCCGCACCAGATCTCGCCGTTGTTTCCGCTTGTAAGGCTGTAAAGGTTCTCGCCGCCGCTGAAAATCACGCTGCTTTCAAGCGTTGTGACCAGCGCTCCGTCAGGAGTGATAACACAGCAGCCGGAATTAGTTGCGCACCAGATCCTCCCGAAGCTGTCCACTGCTGCCGAATAAACGGTTTCTCCGGCAAGCTCCGGAGTTTCAACGACAGACATGGTCCCGTCTGATATCTTTGCAAGACCTGAGGAGGTTGAAACGAAGATATCCCCATTTTCCGCTTCGGTGAAATACCTTATTGTGAGAAAGCTGTCCTCTGGCTGATCTACGGGACGGACAAACGAGTTGTTTTCCATATAGAACACGCCCATATCGTTCGAGCCTACCCAAAGCCTGCCGCTGGAGTCAACGAAAAGCGAGCGGACGGTTGAGGACATAAGAGCGCCCTCCTCGCTGAAATTGCGGAAATCTGTTCCGTCATAGCGTATCAGACCAGCGTAGCTTCCTATCCAGATGTATCCGTCCGGCGTCTGAACAACATCGTTCGCCTCGCCGGTGGGAAGTCCGTTTCGGTCGTTATATACCTTTATAACATAGGACTGAGTGCTTTCGGCTGCCGCCGTGACTGACACCGCCGTAAGCATTATCCCAATGGAAATAAGAATTGAAATGAGCTTTTTCATTATAATTCACCATTTTTTTCAGTTTGGGGTCTTAATAACTTAGCAACTTAGCAAAGTAATTAACCTCAAATATAATTATATACCAAAAAACGGTTATTTGTCAATACCAATTAAATATGTTGTCGGTATAGGAAACAGTATATTGTGTTTTAGACCACAAGACCGTATTACAATACAGTAGATGCGGAATTAAATATTTCTCAGAAAAACGGGAAAAATTTGCTCAAACCTATTGACAAAATGTTTTGTTTATGTTATAATTTTATTGCCGCATGTGCAGGGTGAGTTATGTCCGGTTTAAAACGGAGGCTCGCAAGGCAGAGATGCAACCCTGACGCAGCGAGTCTGATTAAAAAGAGGTAATAAAAATGTACGCAGTAATTGAAACAGGCGGAAAGCAGTATCAGGTAAAAGAGGGCGACATCGTTTTCATCGAGAAGCTTGAAGCCGAGGGCGAGATCACATTCGACAAGGTTATCATGGTAGGCAAGGACGACGGCGTTAAGGTAGGCGCTCCCTATGTTGACGGAGCAAGCGTAAAGGCTACCCTGCTCAAGAATGGCAAGGCTAAGAAGATCACTGTCTTCACCTACAAGCCCAAGAAGAGCAGCAAGCGCAAGATGGGCCACAGACAGCCGTACAGCCAGGTAAGAATTGAAGCAATCAACGCATGATCTTCGGGCTGTATTTATAAGGCGGAACGGTGTGTTCACAGGCTTTGAGGTTTCCGGTCATGCCGGCTACGGAGAGGCAGGGAACGACATAGTCTGCTCAGCCGTCAGCTCTGCGGTGATGCTTGTCTGCAACACTGTGACCGATTTTTTCGGGGCAGACGCTGATGTGACGGTTGAGGAGAACCGAATAATACTTCGCCTGAACAGCTCTGACAAGCCCAGCGAAAAACTTTTTGAGAGCTTTCATGTACACATGGAGAACATAGCGGAGGATTATCGCCGGGTAAAGGTTGAGATAAGGGAAGCCCGCGCTTCCGAATGATAACAGGAGGATAAAACAATGATTAGAATTGATTTACAGTATTTCGCTCATAAAAAAGGTATGGGTTCTACCAAGAACGGCCGTGACTCCGAGTCCAAGAGACTTGGCGTAAAGCGCGCTGATATGCAGAAGGTAAATGCCGGAAGCATTCTCGTTAGACAGAGAGGCACCCATATTCATGCCGGCAACAACGTAGGCAAGGGTTCTGACGATACACTGTTCGCTCTTATTGACGGCACTGTAAAGTTTGAGCGCCTCGGCAGAGATAAGAAGCAGGTAAGCGTTTACGCTGATTGATTTCTGCAATCTCAGATTTAATCAATTAAGCCGGATTGCAATAATCCGGCTTAAATTTTTCTGATCCTGCAATCATGAATTATTGAGTGACATTGTGGAAAACATATAGTTTGGAAAGCGAGGCGGCAGAGATGTTTGTTGATAAGGTTGAGATCTCCATTAAAGCAGGCAACGGCGGCAATGGAGCGGTGAGCTTCCACCGTGAGAAATATGTCAATGCGGGCGGCCCCGACGGCGGCGACGGCGGAAAGGGCAGCGACATTGTATTTGTCGCTGATGATAACCTTTCCACGCTGATCGACTTCCGCTATAAGAAGAAATACATTGCTCCGGACGGAGAGCCGGGGGGTGCCAAGCGCTGCTCCGGAAAGTCCATGGAGCCTACGATAATCCGGGTTCCTAGGGGAACTATCGTCAAGGACGCGCACACCGGCAGAATTATGGCGGATATCTCCGATGACGAGCCGGTGGTAGTCGCAAAGGGCGGCAGAGGCGGCAAGGGAAACGCGCACTTCGCAACTCCTACCCGTCAGATACCCCGGTTTTCTAAGCCCGGTTTTCCCGGCGAAGCATTTGATGTTGTGCTTGAGCTGAAGCTGCTGGCGGACGTTGGTCTGGTCGGCTTCCCGAATGTCGGTAAATCCACGCTGATAAGCGTTGTCAGCGCTGCAAAGCCAAAGATTGCGAACTACCATTTCACCACACTTACCCCTGTTCTGGGCGTTGTAAAGCGCGGTGAGCAGTCCTTTGTCATGGCGGATATCCCCGGACTTATCGAGGGCGCAAGCGAGGGAGTTGGCTTGGGTCATGCGTTTCTGCGTCATGTGGAGCGCTGCCGGCTTATTGTACACGTTGTTGATGTTTCCGGAGTTGAGGGCAGAGATCCGCGGGACGATTTCGAGAAGATAAATCTGGAGCTTGCGAATTTCTCTGAGGAGCTTGCGGAGCGTCCGCAGATAGTTGCTGCGAACAAATCCGACATGGCTACCGACGAGCAGATAGAGCAGTTCCGCAGCTATATTGAGGAGAAAGGACTTCCGTTCTTCACGATCTCCGCAGCTACCACAAAGGGAACGTCTGAGCTTATCGACCGCGTAGCGGACGAGCTTTCAAAGCTGCCGCCGCCGAAGCGTTTCGAGGTTCAGCCGCTGACTATGGCAGAGCTTCAGCAGATTGAAAACGAGAAGCACAGCTTCACAGTTCAGAAGATAGACGGAGTATTCGTTGTGGACGCGCCGTTCCTTGCGCCGATCCTGTCCACCTGCAATATGGAGGACTACGAGAGCCTTCAGTACTTCCAGCGTGTGCTTCGTTCCAGCGGAATTATTGACGAACTGGAAAAACAGGGAGTTCAGGAGGACGACCTCGTTTCCATTTACGACTTTGAGTTTAACTATGTAAGATGACCGTGGGAAACATTCTGTTTCCGGGGTGAAAAGATGAACCTAATAAGCGTATTGATCAGGGATCTGGAGCGTTCCTCGCCGGGCAGCAGCGATACTGCACAGCAGGTCATTTCATTGCTCGGCAATATCAAGCCGGGTTCTGCGCTTTTTGTTGGCGATGAAATTATCACGCCGCAGCTTATTTCCGGGAAATTCAGGTGCAGCTTAACCGCTGCATTCACCGATGATTACCGCGCGGAGCAGGGAAAGGCAGCGGGGCTAGACGCGTCCACAGTGCAGCTTTTTGAGCTGCCGGGGGATAATTATGATCTTATCTGGTACAACGGCATTGTGGAGTTCGACAGCTGCGCGCAGCGGCTGGAGCAGCTCTGGGAAAAGCTGTCGCCGGAAGGAACTCTGGTTTATCGTGCGGTAAGCTGGCTCACAGAACCCTCTCCGGATACAAGAGTATTCTGCCAGCGCCGTTTCGGAAAAATACTGCCGCTTGACAAGGTGCTTGTTCTGGCAAAGGAGCAGGGCTTCAAGGTGCAGGATTTCTACATTGCTCCGAAGTCCGACTGGTACGGAGGGTATTACACCCCTCTTATTGCCGCGGCTGAACGCTATGCGGGAATTCACAAGGAGGACAGCTCTGTATCCCTCGGCATGAGCGAGCTTCGCAAGGAAGCGGACATTTTTGATATGCACTGCGAGGAATACAGTTGCGTATACTACATACTGAAAGGTTGATCAAATGGCACTTACCGAACGTGAAGCGGCGGCTTACAGCCCGAATGTACTTGCTTTTTACGGCGACTGCGTTTATGAGCTGTTGGTAAGGAGAGCGGTGGTTCTGCGCGGAAATACTAACGCGGGACGTCTTCATGACCTTGCGGTGGCGCAGGTTCGCGCTTCATACCAGTCCAGGGCGGTGGAGGTCATCGAGCCGATGCTGACCGAGAAGGAAGCTGATATACTGCGGCGAGGCAGAAACGCGGGGGGGATTTCAGTCCCCAAAAGCGCAAAGCCCTCAGAATACCGCCGAGCTACCGCGCTTGAAGCTTTGTTTGGCTATCTCAGTCTTTCGGGGCAGGAGGAGCGCATTGAGGAGCTGTTTTCGGAGATCTGCAAGGCGCTTCCGGTATAATTGGAGGTGCGGCTATGAAGAAAATGACGCGTACAGAGAGAATTCACAGCGTATGGCGCTGGGTGCTGGATATTGTGATAATTATTTTCGGCTCCGGAATTTACGCTCTGGGAGTTCATTGCTTCACATCACCGAACAATATCGCGCCGGGCGGAGTTACCGGTATAGCAATAATTGTCAGCAGTGTGACCGATTGGCAGGTGGGTACTCTCATCAGCCTTATGAATATCCCGCTGATAATTGCAGGCTTTATCCTGCTGAATAAACGGGTTATGATAAAAACCCTGATCTCAGTTGTGGTTACGTCTGTCATGACCGACTATGTGTTTGCTGAGATACCGGTATACATCGCGGAAAACGGCGGCGGTATTCTGGCGGCGATATTCGGCGGACTTTTCATGGGCACGGGGCTTGGAATAGTCTATGTCCGTGAGGGAACTACCGGCGGTACGGATATCATCAACAAGATCATAAACCGATTTCGTCCGGAGATCAAGCTGGGAACTATTTCGTTCCTGATAAACACCTGCGTTGCGGCGCTTGGATATTTTGTGTACAAGAGCCTTGATGTGGTTCTGTACGCGATCATCTCGATATTTGTTGAGGCAAAGGTGATAGACACGCTGGTTTACGGCGGACTTGAGGGCAAGTTCCTGATGATCTTTTCTGAAAAGCCGCAGGAGATCGCCGAAAAATTGCTTCAACAGAAGCGTGGAGTTACCCTCCTGAAAGGCGAGGGCGCATACAGCGGAGAGGACAGGCAGGTCGTGTGCATTGCGGTGCATAAAAACGAGTATGTCAAGGTCAAGCGGATTGTAAAGCAGACCGATCCGGACGCATTTGTGATCATTACCGGCGCTAGTGAGGTTCTGGGAAAGGGCTTCCAGAAGCTGGATTAAATTAAATTATTGTAAGGAGAATATTTTATGTCAGGACATTCTAAATGGAGCACAATCAAGCGTAAAAAGGGCGAAAAGGACGGCGCAAGGGCAAAGGTTTTCACAAAGATCAGTCGTGAGATCCTTGTCTGCATCAAGGAAACCGGAAGCGCAGACCCCGCCAACAACTCCAGACTGTACACCCTTGTACAGAAAGCCAAGAGCAACAATATCCCGAACGACAACATTGATCGTCTGCTGAAAAAGGCTGCCGGCGGCGCAGAGAAGAACGACTACGAGGAGTGCGTATATGAGGGCTATGGTCCTAACGGTGTTGCCGTGATCGTGGAGTGCCTTACCGACAACAGAAACCGTACCGCAGGTGAGATCCGCCATTATTTCGACAAGTTCGGCGGCAATCTCGGCGCGTCCGGCTGCGTATCTTTCATGTTCTCCCTCAAGGGAATAGTTGTTCTGGATAACGAGGACGGCGACATTGACGAGGACAAGGCTATGGAGGATATCCTTGAAGCCGGCGGAGATGATTTCAGCTTTGAGGACGGCGTTGTAGAGATCACCACTGACCCGACCTCAGTTGCCGCAGTTTCTGAAGCGCTGAGCAAGCTGGGCTACAAGGTAATTTCCGCTGAGGCAGAGCAGGTGCCTTCTACATACACCACTCTCACCGACGAGGATCACATCAAGAAGATGAACCTCCTCCTCGAAGCCCTTGACGACAACGACGACGTGCAGAATGTATGGCACAACTGGGACGGCGCGGACGAGGACGAGTAAACCGCATTACAGAGCCGTTTGTGGCTATTGTTCATCTTGACTTTTAATGCAAGTTATGACATACATGACGTAAGTTGCGACAAACATTGCCTGAGTTATGACGTACAGAAACACCTCTTGAATGAATTATCGTTCGGGAGGTGTTTTGGTGTTTATAGAAAGTGCAGTCAGAGAGTTTCTGGTAAATTGCTCGATAAAGAGCTATTCTAAACGCACTATAAAGAGTTATCGGAATAATCTTACACGGTTTTTCTCGTTTGTTTCGGAAAAAGAGATCGAACAGATTGATTCAGCCAAAATCAAACAGCAGATATCAGAATTACAGAATAAAGGTCTGAAAACCTCGTACATAAATAATCTGATAAAGACTCTTCGGGCTTTCTGTTCGTATCTTATTGAGCAGGAATATATAACGGTAAACCCTATGAAGAAAGTTCCGTGGTGTAAAGAAAGAATAGTACTCATCAAGGCTTTTTCTGATGATGAGGTAAAGCAAATGATGTCAGCATATTCCGAGAAAGACTTCATGGAATTGCGCAATAAAACTATCATGGCACTTCTTTTGGATACCGGGATTAGGTGCTTTGAGTTATGCTCAGTCTGCAATGAAAGCATAAAAGACAATTATATTACAATCTCTGGAAAAGGCAATAAGGAAAGAATTGCAGCAATCAGTCCACCATTACACAAACTAATGTTAAAATATGTAAGAACAAGAGATAAATACTTCACAGACAAAACAGTGCATTGCAATAATTTCTTCCTTAGTAGAACCGGGAGACCTCTTACAAATGCTGCTGTTGAGAGAATTGTAAGGATAGCAGGGGAGAGAGCCGAGATAAACGATTCTATACGCTGTTCACCCCATACTTGCCGTCACTATTTTGCGCAAGCACAAATCAGAAATGGCTGCGATATTTACACCCTGTCAAAGCTACTCGGACATACCAATATAAAAATAACACAGGTTTATCTTAATTCAATGGAGGACAAGGACATTATCAACAAGGCTCTTACCACAAGTCCCTTGTCAAATTTGTAATAAAAAAGGGGTTTCCTAGATGGAAGCCCCTAAATCTATATACATTATTCTGTGTCAATATTCCTTGCTTTCAGCCCATTCTTTAAAGCCTGTTTAAATTCCTGTCCTTCCATAAGTTCCGTTTCTGTTGCCGTGTAAAAATCCCTCGGAAAAGGCTGTTTTCCAAAACCGTTGCAGATTATATCATCGAGCCGTGGTGACATACCACCATTGTCAAGTGGAGTGTCGTTTGTAATCTCTATTCCGTTTGGGATTTCGCTTGCTGTGTAGTTGTTCTTGTCAGATAAGCCACCGTTATTTCGCCGTCTGGAATACCATACCGGGTCATAAACATCGTAAACGTCAGATTGTACGGCATTAGACATACATTCCTTTGCTGTGTCTGCAACCTCATTTCGCATTACGTCTTGTGCTTGCTGTTCAATATGCCTGAATAAATCGTTGAGATTATCGAATGTCATTTCTTATTTCCTCCAGTTGTGTTATTATTTCAGTAAGCCTGTCTTTTGCTCTATCCTTTGTTTCCTCATTTGGAATGATATTGAGGTCAAAATACTTTATCAAGCCTTGTTCAAAATTGTCAGACTGCTGATTCTGCCTTAGGTTAAACTGCCTTATGTAAATCCCGATACCTTCATCAAGTTCCAGATTGTTGAAAATGTCGTATATGAAAGCTATATCCAGATAGTGACAGCAGGCAAGTATTGCCTTTGCCTTGTTGCTCTGGGATAGTACTTCATTGTACTTGTTGTTGATACATTTGGTACAAATATTGACGTTCCTGTCAATACTGCACTTGAAAAAGTTATATTGTAACTTCTCTTTTCCGCACCATTTACATTGAATGCGCGGTTTTGAATCTTTCTTTATTTTCGCGTTATTCTTTTTGTTATTCATAATTCTGCCTTTCTGAATTGAAATATATTGACAATTGGTGCAATGTGTGATATAATAACATTAAACTAATATTACTATGGAGTCTTGTTATGAAATATTGCCCTAAATGCAAAATAGATTTTGAAAATTTCGTAGAAAAATGTCCTTATTGTAATGTTGATTTGATTATAGAAAATCCTTTCAATACAGATACTATACTAATAGAAAAATCAAAAACAAATAATACTAATTCTGAATCTGAGCAAAAACAATCATCGTCTCACAATCTTAATGTTGGAATTGTTTTAGGTGGTATTATAACACTTGGAATTATTATTTGTATTATCGCCAGTGGAATAAATAGGCAGAACGAACCTCCAACATACCTATCCGATGTCCGTTGCTCTTGGTGTTCAAAAGTCATCCGAGCAGATGGAAGAAATATTCATGGTCATGTTACTTCGTTTAGTGATGAATTTTTGGAATGCGAATACTGTGGACATAATACTAAGATTACAAAATAAAGTTTGTATCATACCTACTTGTAACTTATTCATTACGGAGAGCCATTATGAAAAAATGTGTAATGTGCAATGTGTCTTTTTCAAACGAAGCTTTATCGTTTTGCCCTAGGTGTCGTTGTAGGCTTATAGATGAAAAACCAACACCTAACGTCCCTAAATGTCCCATCTGCAATTCCACAAATCTTTCCAAAATCACAATTGCCAAAAAAGCAACTAAAATTGCCCTATTCGGTATCTTTGGCATGGGTGATAATGGAAAGACATGGAAATGTAATAATTGTGGAAGTAAGTTTTAGCTACATCTTTTATTTCACATTTGATTATTTATACACCGAATAATTACAATAATTCTTCCCGGTCATAGCAAACGACATGATTTTATTTTCTTTCAATAAATCAATCTTATGCCGATCATTAAGATACATAGACCTTGCACCGACCTCAATTCCGAGGGAGAATGATTCTTCTGGAATATCAAGAGATATTTCTAACGCCTTTTCCACTTCGTCTTTGTAATCAAGAGGGTAGTACATTTCATACCGACCATCTACCCAATCATCAATTACTTGTATCTTTGCGTTGTTGATATACGAAAATCTGTCAAAATCTTCTTTGGAGTGCTGCTGTTCAAGCTCATACAATTCCGGAAAACCTAGGACATCACACAGCCAGTTTTTGTGAATGTCCAGCCATTCAGGCTTTTTCTTTTCAATAGGATTGTAGTAGCTTATGTATGTGCTGTCAATTGCCAGAAGAACAGCCTTTCCTATGTCCGTTTTAGGAAGGGGTATGTCAAACAGGCTATAAATCAGCAGAGCCGTTGAACAGCAGTATTTCTTGAAGTAATTTGCAGAACCTATTCCTGTAACATTATTCAGATTTATCGAATTACTGTTAATGCCATCGCCGTTGTCACTTGTAACGTGATTATCAAAGGTCTTTATGTCACGGTCAAGAGCTATGTCAACTCCGATGGCGTTTATTTTTGCGCACATCTCATTGCCGGAATAATACAGACCACTCTCAAAATCATAGAAATATTTCATTTTCCATTTAGGCTTTACCTGTTCCAGAAGTTTCAGGCTTAACAGGCTGTCAATGTCATTCGATAAAATTAAGTCCTTTCTTGTGTTCTCATTATACCATTGAGGTAATTTTTCTTTTATTTCTTTTTTCATTAAACTTTTTTGATTTTGCCAAGAAACGCTTAACAGGGGAGTACACCGTACACTTTCAGAATGATAAATAAAGTGACTGGTGTACTCAGTAAGCGACCGTATACTAACAGATATACGGATTTTTATTCAGCCTATCCCGGTAAGCCCGTCATCATAGAACAGGGTAGTGCTGAACCCACCTCGACCCACCTTTCTACTATAATAGTCGCATCAGTTATTTTAATAGACAAAATATTATGCTCCTTTCTGTAATTTATTTTGTGCTGTTGATTGTCTGGGTCAACAGATTTTTCATGTAGTTTTGTACTACATTGGCAGTTTCAACGGGATCAGAAGCCTCGTTAATAGTAATATTTGAATTGATATTAACAGGCTTGTTGTTCACAATACTGCTGTTAGATACATTCGTTGTATTACTTGATCCGCCTATGTTACTTAAAGGTGTGACTGCCGGAACAGTACCCATTATATTGTTGGCAATCTCTTTAAATTCAGCCCAAGATACAGTCGCACCTAAGCTTTTCAGAAAATTGTCCATACTTACTTCTACATACTTTTCATTATCCTTATTATCTTCAACGTCCTTCTTATATACAGCCTCTGCCAAACCGTCACGAATACCATTGATTGTCTTTTCATCAAGAGAAAGCAAACCTTTTTCATCAGTACCAAGTGCCTTCTTAGCCTGTTCAACGGTCAGAGTATCTTGAACATCATTCTCCATATTAGAGAATTGGTCTTTATACTCATTCCAACCGTCAATCTGCTTGTCAAGCTCTTCATTCTGTTTCTCAAGAGCGCCTATTTGTTTATCAATCTCTGCTTTCTTTATCTCATTCTGAACATCATCATACTCTTTCTGAGCGTCCGCAATAGCCTTTTTATCTTGAACCTGAACTAAACCTTGTCCTTTTTCATAAACAAATACTTTTTGCTTTTTGG
>JAGAJA010000043.1 GCA_017829075.1 Oscillospiraceae bacterium
AGCTTTTCTGACGGAAGCAATGATTACGTCGCCGATATTCGCATACTTTCTGCGGGTACCGCCGAGCACTCTGATACACATAAGCTCCTTGGCGCCGGTGTTGTCAGCGACCTTGAGCAGTGTCTGCATCTGGATCATGTTATGCTACTCCTTTCGTAGAATTACTTAGCGCGCTCGATGACGTTAACAAGGCGCCATCTCTTATCCTTGGAAAGGGGGCGAGTCTCCATGATCTCAACTCTGTCGCCTATTCCGCATGTGTTCTGTTCATCATGAGCCTTCAGCTTGATTGTGCGCTTCACGATCTTCTTGTAAAGAGGATGACGAACGTTGTCCTCGATGGCTACGACGATAGTCTTGTCCATCTTATTGCTTACTACTCTACCAATTCTGGTCTTTCTTAAAGCTCTTTCCATGTTTAGTTCTTATCCTCCTTCCTCAATTGTTTGCCGCAAGCTGACGCTGACGCTGAATGGTCTTGATGCGAGCGATGTCCTTCTTGACAGCCTTGATTCTGGTGGGATTATCAAGCTGGTTTACGGCAAGCTGGAAGCGCAGGTTGAAAAGCTCCTGCTTGAGTTCAGTGAGCTTAGTGTCGAGCTCGGACTCTGTAAGGAATACTAAATCTTTTGTCTTCATTAAAGCTCACCTCCGTCTTCCTTCTTGACAAATTTGCACTTAATGGGGAGCTTGTGCATAGCAAGACGCATAGCCTCGCGAGCGGTCTCCTCAGAAACGCCGGCGATCTCAAACATAACTCTGCCGGGCTTAACAACAGCTACCCAGTACTCAGGAGCGCCCTTACCGGAACCCATTCGAACTCCAAGGGGCTTGTCAGTTACGGGCTTGTCGGGGAAAATCTTGATCCAAACCTGACCGCCACGCTTGATGTAACGTGTCATAGCGATACGGGCAGCCTCGATCTGGTTGGACTTGATCCATGCGGCCTCAAGTGCCTGTAAACCGTACTCACCGTTGGAAACTGTGTTGCCTCTTGTAGCGATACCGGTGCGACGGCCTCTCTGTACTCTTCTGTACTTTACTCTCTTAGGAAGCAGCATTAGTCGTTACCCCCTTCTTTTCTAGGTTCTCTGGGTCTGCGAGGACGTCTGTCGTCGCGACCCCTGCCATTGCTTCTATCATCACGGCGGCGTCTGTCAGGCTTCTCAGATCTCTGAGCGGGGATCTCGCCCTTGAGGACTTCACCCTTGTAGATCCAAACCTTAACGCCGATAACGCCGTAGGTTGTGTTTGCTCTTGCAACGCCGTAGTCAATATCTGCACGGATTGTCTGGAGCGGGATTGTACCCTCGTGGTAGCTCTCGGAACGTGCGATCTCGGCACCGCCAAGACGGCCAGCAACCATGGTCTTGATACCCTTAGCGCCGCTCTTCATTGTTCTGCCGATAACGGACTTCATTGCACGTCTGAAAGAAACACGACCTTCAAGCTGCTGAGCGATGTTCTCAGCAACGAGCTGAGCGTTCATATCGGGGTTCTTAACCTCGATGATCTTGATGTCAACCTTCTTACCGGTGAACTTCTCCATCTCAGCCTTAAGCTTGTCTACCTCTGCGCCCTTAGCGCCGATAACCATACCGGGCTTTGCGCAGGAAATGCAGATTGTTACCTTATCGCCGCTTCTCTCGATCTCGATCGAGGGAACGCCGGCCTTGTAAAGCTTCTTCTTGAGAAGCTCACGAATTTTATAGTCCTCAACAAGTGTGTCACCGAAGGTTGCTTTGCCCGCGAACCAGCGAGAATCCCAATCCTTGATTACACCCACTCTGAGACCGTGTGGATTAACCTTCTGTCCCATTGTAATTCTCCTCCTTATTCTGCTTCTTTAACAACCAGTACGATGTTGGACGTTCTCTTGAGAATTCTGTGAGCGCGTCCGTGATCCTTCGGTCTGATACGCTTGAGGGTTACGCCTGCGCCTACGAAAGCTTCGGAAACGTAAAGGCGGCTTGTGTCCATATCGTGGTTGTTCTCTGCGTTAGCTACTGCGGACTTGAGGAGCTTAGCGAGAGGCTCGCACGCGGACTTGGGGGTGTTCTTGAGGATTGCGAATGCAACCTCCACAGGCTTGTTTCTGATGAGGTCGAGAACAATGCCGACCTTTCTCGGAGAAATACGAACCTGTCTGAGTTCAGCTCTAGCTTCCATTATTTCTCCTCCTTACTTCTTGCCTGTGGTCTTGCTTCCTGCATGACCCTTAAAGGTTCTTGTAGGAGCAAACTCGCCCAGCTTATGACCTACCATGTCCTCGGTTACATAAACCGGAACGTGCTTTCTGCCGTCGTGGACTGCGAATGTGTGACCTACGAAGTCAGGGAAAATTGTAGAAGAACGGCTCCAAGTCTTGAGAACCTTCTTCTCGCCTGCTTCGTTCATAGCCAGAACTCTCTTGTAGAGAGCTTCCTGGACATAAGGTCCCTTTTTAATACTTCTTCCCATGTCTAATAAATTCCTTTCAAGTTTAGGCTGACTATGAAAGCTGAAGGCTTTCATAGGCGCCGTTGGCTGCAAGTTAATGAGCAGCGGCATACGCCGAAGCGATTTTACGCACAACCTTAATAATGATGTGCAACGCTGTTCTTGTTAACAACAACTTTTGGGTTATGGTATCATGGTGCCGTCTCACCCTGCGCGTGGCAGGGCGAGAAGCAAACCGGGATTACTTAGAATTTCTTCTCTTAACGATGAACTTGTTAGAAGCCTTCTTGGTATTTCTGGTCTTATAACCAAGAGCAGGCTTGCCCCACGGGGTAACAGGTCCGGGACGTCCAACAGGGGACTTACCCTCACCACCGCCGTGCGGGTGGTCGTTCGGGTTCATAACAGAACCGCGGACTGTGGGTCTGATACCGAGGTGGCGGGTCTTACCAGCCTTACCGATGTTTACGTTCTCGTGGTCGAGGTTGGAAACGGTGCCGATAGAAGCCATGCAGTTTACCGGAACGTTTCTCAGCTCGCCGCTGGGAAGACGGATAAGAGCCATGCCGTTCTCCTTAGCCATGAGCTGTGCCATGTTGCCAGCGGAGCGAACAAGCTGTGCGCCCTTGCCGGGGTGCAGCTCGATGTTGTGGATAACAGTACCAACAGGAATGTCAGCCAGAGCGAGCGCATTGCCGGGCTTGATATCAGCGTCGCTGCCTGCGCGGACGGTATCGCCTACCTTAAGTCCGTCGGGAGCGATGATATATCTCTTTTCGCCGTCCTCGTAAGTAACGAGAGCGATGAAAGCGGATCTGTTAGGATCATATTCGAGAGTGGAAACAGTAGCGTTGATGCCCTGCTTATCTCTCTTGAAGTCGATAACACGATACTTCTTTCTGTTGCCGCCGCCGATGTGTCTTACGGTGATACGACCGTAGCTGTTTCTACCAGCGGTCTTCTTAACGGGCTCTAAAAGGCTCTTTTCAGGAGCTACTTTTGATAAGCCGCTGTAATCAGTAACAGTCATACCACGACGGCTGTTATTTACAGGCTTGTAGGTTTTAATAGCCATTTCGTTTCACTCCTTACTTAAATCATTCCATCGAAGAACTCAATTGTCTTGGAGCCTTCTGCGAGAGTAACGACAGCCTTCTTCCAGTCGGAAGTATAGCCAGCGTTTCTGCCCATTCTCTTGAGTCTGCCGCGAACGCTGATGGTGTTTACCTTAGCAACCTTAACGCCCTTGAACAGGGACTCAACAGCCTTAGCGATCTCGATCTTGTTAGCATTCTTAGCTACCTTAAAGGTGTACTTTCCGGCAGCGAGAGCCTCCATGCTGTGCTCTGTGATGATGGGCTTGATGATGATATCCTGAGCAGCCTTCATTATGCGTACACCTCCTCAAGCTTTTCAACAGCACCCTTAACGATAACGAACTTGTCGCAGTTAAGAATGTCATATACGTTGAGAGTGTTAGCCTGAGTGGTCTTTACACCCTCGATGTTTGCAGCGGACTTGATCACCTTAACGTCAACGGAATCCAGAACGATGAGAGTCTTCTTCTCAGCGCCGATAGCCTTGAGCATAGCGACCATTGTCTTTGTCTTGAACTCGTCGGTCTTGATAGCGTCAACAACGATCATTTCGTTCTCGCTTACCTTGGTAGAGAGAGCGGAAAGCATAGCGAGCTTTCTAACCTTCTTGTTCAGAACAAATCTGTAAGAACGGGGCTTCGGGCCAAGAGCGATACCGCCGTGTCTCCACTGGGGAGCTCTGGTGGAACCCTGTCTTGCATGACCTGTGCCCTTCTGACGCCAGGGCTTTCTGCCGCCGCCGCTTACCTCAGTTCTGGTAAGTGTGGACTGTGTACCCTGACGCTGATTTGCGAGATAATTCACAACAGCGGAATGCATTGCGGTCTTGTTCGGCTCAATGCCGAAAACATTTTCGTTAAGCTCAAGCTCGGAAACGACCTTACCCGCCATATCTACTACGTTGATCTTAGGCATAATTATCGTCCTCCTCCCTTATGCTTTAACCGCGTTGACGATAGTAACAACGCCGCCCTTGGGGCCGGGAACCGCGCCCTTTACAGCGATGAGGTTGTTTTCAGCGTCAACCTTAACAACTACTAAATTCTGAACAGTTACGTTCTCAGCACCCATGTGACCTGCCATGCCCTTGCCCTTGAAGATTCTGGACGGGCTGGAGCAAGCGCCCATAGAGCCTGCCTGTCTTGCAACAGGACCGGAACCGTGGGTTTCCTTGAGTCTGTGCTGATTGTGACGCTTAATTGCGCCAGTGAAGCCCTTACCCTTGCTTACGCCAGCAACGTCGATAACGTCGCCCTCAGCGAAAACATCAGCCTTCAGAACATCGCCTACGTTTACAGCGGAGATGTCGTCAAGGCGGAACTCCTTCAGGGTCTTCTTGAACGCTACATCGTTCTTCTTGAAGTGACCAGCCTCAGGCTTGTTCACATGCTTAGGAGAAACATCTCCAAAGCCAAGCTGAACTGCCTCATAGCCGTCGTTCTCGGTTGTCTTCTTCTGTACTACAACGCAGGGACCCGCTTCGATTACAGTTACGGGAACAACCTTGCCTGCCTCGTCGAAGATCTGCGTCATGCCGATCTTCTTGCCGATAATTGCCTTTGTCATTTCGGCTTTTCCTCCTTGTTGGTTATTGGTTGAGGTTTCCCTCAACATGACCATGCACCTTATGGTGCGTGGTTAGTGGTTGAACTGGCATCAGTCCAACATAACTCCAATGCTCTCTATTTTAGATATCCATTGAAATCTCTACGCCTGCGGGAAGCTCCAGAGTCTGGAGAGCTTCGATCGCCTTTGCTGAGGGACGGATAACGTCGATAAGACGCTTGTGCGTTCTCAGCTCGAACTGCTCACGAGAATCCTTGTACTTGTGAACCGCTCTCAGGATAGTAACAACTTCCTTGTTAGTAGGAAGCGGGATCGGACCAGCAACTCTAGCACCATTGCGGGTAGCAGCCTCAACGATCTTCTTTGCTGCTGCGTCAACAACGCTGTGCTCGTAGCCCTTGATCTTGATCCTTACCTTTTCGTTTGCCATGATTTTTCAACCCCTTCTGTTAGTAGTGTGTGCTGGCAAAAGCTGTTTTGAAAAATCCACTGTGCCGTGTGTTTCTTTTAGCCGACAACCGCTTGTTAGTTATCCGGAACCTCCGGACACTTTAACCGCCGCATCGGGAAGAAGCCCACGTTTTCTGTAAATCTTCTTCCGCCGGACTATATGCCCGACATACTCCGCCGAAATTACCGCAGTCACGGGAAGCGCGCTGCGCAACCTCCGGCATCATCGCCATGCCTTCAAGTAATCAGGCTATACCTCAGTACAGCCGCCAACAGTTATTTTACCACATAACAGTGCGAATTGCAAGGATTTTCGCCAACGTATGATAGAGAATTTTCGCACACTTTTCCGGAACAATTTATGCAATCTGCACAAAACGCCCTAAAAATCCGGAACTCTCCGCATAATCCGCACTGTAATCAACTTTCCGTATATAAAAACCTGCGAATTATATACTATTTTATATATACTCTTTCCCGCTCCGGAGAAAATATCCATAAAAAAGGGCGGCAGACTAAAAATCCGCCGTCCCAATTATTATTTATGCAGCCGTTTTATCATCTTGAACACTATCGTATTCTCCATGACCAGCGGACTTTCATGCGCAAAGAACAGAATACCGTCCGCAGGCGCCTTTACCTCGCTGATGACCGACCCCTCATAAGGGTGGATTATCTGCGCCAGCAGTTCTCCCTTTTCCACCTCGTCGCCGCTCCTGCGGAGAGTACGGTAGATACCCGCCGCGCCGCACTTGACGTTCATCATGTCGTCCTCGTCGATGATAGTCCCCATGTACCCGCCGTGGCACTTGTACTTGATTATTCCCATTCTCGACAGAAACCGCAGCACCGCCGAAACTCCCTGCTCTGCGGATTGCTCGTCAATGCTCTCGGTAGCGTTGGTATAGACCGAAAACGCCGCCGTGCCGCCCACCTGCCAGTTGTAGTTCAGCGTGGACTGATCCATCGCGGTAGGCGTTCTCAGCACAACATAAGGAAGCCCGAACAGATTTGCAAGACTGGTGTTTTCCTTGCAGGTTTTCATCATTCTGACGTGGGGAATGAACATACCCGAAATATAGAAACTCGCAAACTGAACCCCGTACTGATACTTCATTATCTCCCGGAATACCCCCGCAGCGATCCTCTCAGTGGTTTCACCGTCCGGATTACCGGGGAACATTCTGTTGATATCCGTGTTGTCAAGACACCAGAACCGCTTGCTGATATTTGTCGCATAGCTGTTTATGGACGGAATGATAAGGATTTCTCTGTCATAGGTTATGCAGCCCTTTTTCTCCAGCATATCAAGTGTCTTGACAAGCTGGCTGCACATATAAAGCTGCTGTATCTCGTTTCCTCTAAGCGACCCGATAATACAGCAGGACTTCTCGCCCTTTCCGAAGCGGTAGCCCGTCACCCGGAAATCATCGCGGTAGGGGGACGAAAGACTGAAAATAATATCCTTTTTCATTCCAAAACCTCACTGGACCCTGATCAACTAGTCAACTGGACGGACATGATACCTGTCCGCCTTAACGCCGTCGATCGCGTTGATAAAATCGGTAAATCTCGCAAAACCATAGCTGCGGTAGTCAAAGCCCTCAAAACGCTCCTTGAGCTGAATGCCCAGCGCCCTTATGCTCCGGCTGCCCTCGCTCCGGGCAAATTCATTGACGAATTTCTCTATCTCTTCTGTCTGCCTTGCGAAATCATCGCTGATATACAGCTTGTTGTTCTTTATCACCATTCCGGTAAGCTCTGCCGCCAGCTTTCTCATTGAAGAGAACCCAAGCTGACTCAGGAAATCCCGTCCGTATTTCGCCGAAAGAACTCCTCCCAGCTTCGACAGGCTTCCGCCGTTCTCGGAAGAAGCGACAAACTGCAATATCTCCCGCTTAACTGCATTAAGCTCCGGCTTCTCGAATACCTTTTCTTCGGTCTGAGCGCTCTCCGGCTCAACCGCCTCCTGCTGAGCAGCCTCAGACGCCGGCTCTTCAGTCTTGACCTCAACCGTCACTTCAGCCGCAGCCGTTTCAGCAACCTGCTCCTGCACGGTGTAGGCGCGATTCTTGCTCACCCGAATTTCCGGCACCGAAGCCAGCAACGACTTAAAGTCCGAAAATCCCAGCGCCGCCGCGTATCCCTTACCGTAAGCCCCGATAAGCTCGTTGTTGAGCTGCCCGATATTTCCGCCGTCCGGCATATTCTCCGCCGCATACTGCTTTATTCTCGCAGTCACCGCCGAAAGCTCCGGCAGAGGAAGTCCCTTCGGCTTCTCCGGCTCGGAAGCTCCCGCCGCCAGATACACCCTGTTTCCGTCAACTCTTACCTCAGAAACAGACTCCAGCGCCGCCTTGAAATCCCCGAAGCCCAGCCCCTTGAAGTAGTTCTTCCCGAAAAGGCTCATCAGATGATTGTTGAGCTGCCCGATATTTCCGCCGTCCGGCATATTGTCGCTGGCGTAAATAAGCACCTCCCGGCGGTAGCTCTCCGCAGAAAGCTCCCTCTCCGGCTCAGCCTCCGCCGGCTTTACAAGAGTTCCCGTCCGGGTGAACTGCGGCAGCTTGTCGATAAATCTCGCAAATCTGCTGCTGCCAAATTTCGAGAAGTCTATCTTTCCGAAGCGGTCATTGAGATAGCTCTCAATTTTCAGCATATTGTCCTGCTCCGGCTCGTGCTCGCTGAAATACTCCGACATAGCCGCCGAGATAGCCTGCTCGGTAACCTCCTCCGGCTTTTCCACGGGAGCGGGCTTTTCAGCGCGCTTTTTCCGCAGCGTTACAAATGTATTGCTGCGCCGCAGCTCGGTAAAGCTGTCGATAAAGCTGGAAAACCGCTTGTATCCAAGCTCGTCAAAGTTGATGTTGCCGAATTTCGATGTCAGCACCGCATTTATTCTCGCAAGATCAATGCGCTCGTTCTGATTTTCCGTAACAAAGGAAACCACTGCTTTTCTGATGGACTGCTCGTCCTGCATTTCCTCCGGCTCGCCGATCTGATTAAGATAGCAGAAATGGTGGCAGCTAATGGTGAACGCCCTCGGAGTTTTCAGCTCCCCGATACCGACTACCAGCTTACCCGCCTCACGAAGCCGTATAGCAAGCCTTGTGAAGTCGCTGTCGCTCGTCACCAGCACAAATCCGTCCACATTGCCGGTGTAAAGTATATCCATTGCGTCGATTATCATGGAGAAGTCAGTGGCATTCTTCCCGGCGATGTAGCTGCACTGCTGCACCGGCATTATCGAGTAGTTGATAGCGGGATTGTGCCAGCCGTTGCCGCCCTTTTCCCAGTCGCCGTACACCCGCTTGTAGGTGGGCATACCGTACTTCTGCACCTCGTTCATGATGAACTGCGCATATTTTGCGGATACGTTATCGCTGTCGATAAGCACCGCCAGTCGCTTTTCTTCTGACATTGTTACCTCTTAATTGTAGTTATTCCTGAATAGAACCATATTGATGTGCCGTTGCAAAAATAGTAGAAATATAACCCTTGAAATAGGGTACGAACTTCCCCTCGTCAATAAGCGCCAGAATTTCCTCCAGCGTCGCCCACTTCACCGCCTGAACTTCCTCATATTGCAGCTTCAGCGCGCTGATATCCGGGTCGGCGAAAATAACATACCAGTCGTCGAACCCCTCGTCATAGCTTACGGAGAAATGCGGACGGACTCTCTCAAAGTCGAACTCCAGCCCGACTTCCTCGAAAAGCTCACGGTGCGCAGCCTGCCGGCTGTTCTCACCCTTGACTGCTGAACCTCCACAGGTCACGTCCCAGAGATTAGAAAAACCTTTCTTGAACGGCTGCCGCTGTTGAATGAGCATTCTCCCGTCCGCGCCTATAACACAGACATGCACCACGAGATGAAACCCGCCCTCCGGCAGCTTCTCGCCCCGCTGAATAGTCTGCCCGGTTTTGTTCCGGTCAATATCATAAACGTCCCAAAGCTCCATTGTCCGCACCTTTCGTGATCAGATAGCAACCGGAATTTTCTCCGTGAACTCATGATACTTATAGTCCACCGCCGTAAAGCTGTCCTTAGTGAACTTGTAGAAATCCGTGATGTCCTCCACCCGCATTTCCGGGGCAGGGTAGGGCTTTTTTTCGATAAGCCGCTTCACCGCGTCAACGTGCCTGTCGTAGATATGAGCGTCCGCAATAACGTGAATCAGCTCTCCCGGCTCAAATCCCGTGGACTTGGCAAACATAATGAGCAGCGCGGCATACTGGCAGACGTTCCAGTTGTTAGCGGTCAGCATATCCTGCGACCGCTGATTGAGTATGGCATTCAGCCTGTTTCCGCTGACATTGAAAGTCACAGAATACGCACACGGCGCAAGCCTCATCTCGCTGAGATCCGCATGATTATAGGTGTTTGTCATAATCCGCCGGCTGTTCGGGTTGTGCTTGAGGTCATAAAGTACCTTGTCCACCTGATCGAATTCTCCCTCAGGGTAATGGTGCTTCACACCAAGCTGATAGCCGTAAGCCTTGCCGATAGTCCCGTTTTCGTCCGCCCAAGCGTCCCAGATATGGGAACTGAGATCCGCTACCCGGTTGGATTTCTTCTGATATATCCACAGGATCTCGTCTATCGCCGACCGGTAATACACCCGCCTAAGCGTCATGATAGGGAATTCCTTCTGCAAATCATACCGGTTGACTATGCAGAATTTTTTTATGGTGTGCGCCGGAGTACCGTCCTCCCAGTGAGGACGAACCTCGCAGCCCTCGTCCGAGATGCCGTGCTCCAGTATATCCCGGCAGTTCTCAATAAACAGCTCGTCAGCAAGGCTCATCTTCCGCCCCTCCTTGATATCCGGGCAGTAAGCCCTGTTGTCCTGTTGTATAGTTGCAGGTTAGTTTAAATTCTGCCAAAAATGGACGAAGCAGACAGATCCACCTGCTCAAACTTGACACTTTCCAGCATAGAGAAGCCGTTGGTCTCGCACATACTGATAAGCTTGGAACCGTTGCCCTCTGCGTACTTCTTCACCTGCTCCAGAAGCTGCTTTGCGTCGGCAGGGAAGTCCGCACACTCTCCCTCGGCGGGCTTTCTCGCGGCGCCGTTTTCATCAATCGTGAGCGGGAAAAGACCGTCCCAGCCGTACAGATAAATCTCGCTGAAGCCCATATATAAAGCAAGCTGAAGCATCACATACATCGGGAACATTACCGCCGTACCGTAAGAGCTTTCCGCCGTCTGGAAGCTCGGCAGACCATTGATAAGCCCCGCGCCCAGACCGTTGAAATAGGTAGGCTTCTTCTTGAACTTGTCCTCGAATACTCTTATTCTTCCGTCAACAAAGCTTTCCATACCCTCGATATACTTTCCGTTTCCGAGGTAAGAGGACTCCTTTGTCAGCAGGAAGAATTCCGGACGCTGCGGCGTTCTGGTAAAGAAATCACAGAATTCGTTGCAGGCAAATGCGTGCTCGTTCATCAGCCCGTTCAGCTCGTCAAGCTTCGCGCTGTAATTTCCGAGGATAAAGCAGCGCTGTCCCTTCATCTTGTTTCTGTAAGCCGCCATTTGCTGCGCAGTTCCGTTCTCCATGCCGCCTGCGCGCTTTCCGTCAGAGGCAAGAGCCTTGCTGAGCTTCATATTAGCGAGAGACATACCAAGACCGGACGGCTCATTCAGCTCGCAGAAACCGCTGTCGGTATAACCGCACTGCGCTTTCAGCACCGCCGCGATCTCCGCTGAAGTTCCCTGAATTCCCTCCATAGCCGCCAACTGAATTTCCAGAGGAGTATACGGAGCGATTATAAGCGCATAGAACGAAGCCGCCTTGCCCTTAAGCTCGCTGATGAACCGGATATCCTGCTCCTCAGAAACCTCTCCCTCAGAAACAGTCGCCCGGAATGCAACATCAGGCACCTTTACGCTCTTATGCCGAAGCTGATCCATCGCCTGCATAAGAATTGAATAATCCTCACCGCCGCCGATAATTACCAGCTTCTTCTGTCCGATCTCCTCGATCTTCTTGATGATGTGATTTTTGTAGGCGGAAAGCTTACCCTTCTTCATTCCGTCGTCTGCCATGTAGGTCGTGTGATCCATTCTCGATTCCCCCTGTCAAAACTCTCAGTGAAACGCCGGACAACACCGGGCGTCACTCTCCAATTGTGTAGCTCACTGTATTGCTTATCGGGACATACTGCCCCGAAACGAAAGCCGTCAGATATATCTCATAGTATCCGGGGCTGTTGCCAAAGTAGGTGTAGCTGTACTCGTTCTCCGCATTTCTGTGAAGAACCTGCTCTCCGTTATAGAACACCATCCACCCAAGATTAGTGTAGCCCTCCACCTCCGGACGTGTAACCATATGATTTTCGTCAATGGTTATCTCCACCGGGTTATCTATCACGATTTTGCTCTTCTCACTGTCGTTGTATGAAAGGAAGTCAAACTTCTCTCCGTTTACAGTGACCTCCGCCGTGCAGTCTCTCTTAGTGGTATTTGCGTCCCAGCCAAGCATTGACCCGGCATAATTACCCTCGACCACGCTGTTTGTAATGGTGATATTCTCATACCGTCCGCCGATAGCCTGCCCGGTGACAACTCCGGCATAAGCCCCGCTGACCCTCGCTCCGTCAAAGGAAATATTGCAGACGCAGCACCATGTTTCCCAGCCGACAAACCCCGCGCAGCTTCCCGCGGTGGAAAGATCTATCGACATATTCTTTATAGTATGCCCGCCGCCGTCCACAAATCCACAGAACGGGTGATCCGCCTCCAGACTTCCCCAGCCCATCGGCGCCCATTCATATCCAGACAAATCAATATCCGCTGTCAGCATGAGCGGCTGCCAGCCGTCATTCTGCGTGTTCACATACCAGCAGTAGCTTGCAAGCTGCTCCGGAGTGCTCACAAAGAACCCGTTTTCAAGCGATTGCTCAATATAATCCGCGTCCGCAAGGAACGGAATATCCCCGCAGTACACATTCTCTGTCCAGCCGTCCTTGTCCGGGTATCTGCTGAACAGCTCCCCGCACTCTTTTTCCAGCCGCTCCTTACGAAGCTGCTCCTTGTACAGTTCCTGATAATAGCGGCAATCCTCAGCATACAGCGTAAATCCGCCGTCATTATTGCCCCAGAGAACCAGATACTTTTCATCGGGAATAAGCGCAAGCTCATACTCCTTACCGTCAATATCGATCTTATAGCTCTGGAAATACCGCACCGAATAAGTGTGCTTTTCACCATCTACGGTAAGAACACCGTCCTCCGAGAAAACCCATTTCTCACGAAGATCTTGAGAATTGTACCAGGTTCCGTAAACCATCTCCTCGCCGAAATTACCGGCGTTAAGAGAGGCAGAGGAATCCTGCATATACGGCCCGGTCGGAAGATCAGCGACCTTCTCAAAAAGCTGAAGCCCGCCCATGAAGACCGAATACAAAACCGCCAGAAGCCAAGCTGTGACCTGTACCATAAATTTCTTCCTTTCCAGTAGTAACCATGCGTAAATTCGTGCTGAAATAATAACAAAGCAAAGGAAAAAGCTGCGCAGTCCGTCCGTATATGCAGTCCGCCGGGAAATTACTCGCTGAGCATGAACATATTGTAAATAACCTTAATAGCCTTCTCGAAATCAGCGCTCTCAATGCCAACGATAATGTTAAGCTCGCTTGAACCCTGATCTATCATACGGATATTGATATTTGCATGAGAAAGAGCCGCAAAAACTCTTGTCGCAGTACCCTTTACAGAGCGCATTCCGCGACCTACGACCGCGATAAGCGCCAGACCGTCGATGATCTCGAAATGATCCGGCTTTACGACCTCCACCAGCCGCTCGGTGAGCTTCTCACGCTGACCGTCCAGTTCAGAGGTGTTCACGATCACGCTGACCGTATCAATACCGGTAGGCATATGCTCCGGGAAAATACCGTGGTTCTCCAGAACCTGAAGCAGCCTGCGCAGGAAGCCCTTGTTGCTGTTCATTCTGTCCTTTTCGATGGAGATAACGGAGAAGTTCTTCTTTCCCGCGATACCAGTGATAATATGCTCGCTCGCCGGAGCGCCCTGAGTAGGAACGATCAGAGTACCCGCGTCCTGCGGAGCGTTGGTGTTCTTTATGTTTATCGGAATATTTGCGCTTCTTACCGGGAAAATAGCGTCCTCGTGCAGCACTCCCGCGCCCATGTATGAAAGCTCACGAAGTTCGCTGTAAGTGATAACGCTGATACCCTCCGGATTTTCAACTATTCTCGGATCTGCAACCAGGAATCCGCTTACGTCCGTCCAGTTCTCGTACAGAGAAACCCTTGCCGCCTTCGCCACAACAGAACCGGTGAAATCGCTTCCTCCTCTGGAGAAAGTCTTGATAGTGCCGTCCGGCATAGCTCCGTAAAATCCCGGAATTACCGCCTTCGGCGTCTTATCGAGAAGTGCGCCCAGACAAGCGTCGGTTATCGCGTCGTCGAAATTGCCCTTGTTGTCGAAGAAAATAGCCTTAGCTGCGTCGATGAACTCAAATCCCAGATACTTTGCGAGCACGATACCGTTGAGATACTCGCCACGGCTCGCCGCATAGTCGCTGCCGATAGCCGCCTTGAAATTCTCGCCGATCTTAGCGAATTCCTCATCAAGAGAAAGCTCAATGCCAAGCTCAGAAATAATTCCGTTGAAACGCTCCTTTATCGGCGCAAAGGACTTCTCGAAATCCATACCCTGAACCGCTACCTCATCATAGCAGCGATACAGCATATCGGTGACTTTGGTGTCCTCCTTGAAACGCTTGCCCGGGGCAGACGGAACGACATAACGTCTTTCCGGGTCTGCGTGGATTATTTCCGCAACCTTTTTAAACTGCTTTGCGTCGGCAAGAGAGCTTCCGCCAAACTTTACTACCTTACTCATAATGATGACCCTTTCTTTTGATTTGTATAGAATATGCTTATAGGCATACATATATATTTTATCATACCATATTATCGAAAAAATTTCAAGTAGCAAAGCCAAATTTTCACTCATAAAATGTAGTGCTACAATAGATATTGGACAAAGTTAGTAAAAAAGTATTGAGAGATAGACCAAAATCTGCTAGAATAAAGTTGTCACACAAAATCCAAGTGAAAGAAGGTCTATCTCTCAATGAATACACAAAATATACTTTTGAAATGAAAAAAGCTCACTGGGACGGCACAATTGAATCACTCGCGGAACGTTCCAAACGTCCTCACCATCACCCGAATGAACACACCCCTGATGAGCTTAAGCTCATCAGGGATATGCGGCGGCGCAGCCCACAGTTCGGTAAGACCGAGCTGTGGCACAGACTTTTCAAGCGTGGCTACACCCGCCGGCAACTTCCGCGCAAAGCGCTTCTGACGCGTTTATGCGCTTACGCGCGAGTGGTGGGGCGCTGCCCCACACCCCGCTTCCTTTTGGAAGCCAAAAGGAAGCGAAAAACAGTTGCGCTTCGCGCGGAGCTGCAAACGGAAACCCGCTCGACAAATTCCAATTTACCACATAAGTATCAAAAAGTCTCTATAAAACAAAAAACGGCAGTGCCGAAGCTCTGCCGTTTCTTTTGCTTTCGCTAATTAGCCCTCGTGAGGAGCGCCAACAGGACATGTACCAGCGCAAGCGCCGCAGTCAACGCAGGTATCAGCGTCGATAACGTACTTGCCGTCACCCTCGGAAATTGCGCTTACAGGGCAGCCGTCTGCACATGCGCCGCATGCGATACAATCGTCAGAAATAACGTATGCCATTATAGTATACCTCCATAATAAGTATTAAATCGGGGAGTTTCCCAATTATTTGACTTCAGGCAGAAATTTACTATCGTAAAGTTACCTTTTGTCCTATTTATATTGTAGCATATTTTTAAAAAAAGTCAAGTGCTTTGGAGTAAAAAATTATGACAATGGCGCTGACCAGAGATCAGCGCCATTGTCATTATAGGTCGTCCGCGTCCTGAACGGGCTTCTCATATAGCTCCTCCGGAACGCCGGTATACATGCCCTGCGGGTCGGTTTCCTCTGATACTAAGGACAGATCCTTTACTACAAAGGGCTTCGGCTTGCCGGCAGCTTTGGTTTTGTGGCAGTTGATGGGATCCTGCATATTCATTCCTCCGATCACATAAGCAATAATGGCAGCTTTGCTGCGCATTACTTATTATCTGCGGGTCGGAGGGGGTTAATTCAGTCTGATATTTCCTTATCTTTCTTCGGGGTGTAGATTCTGCCGCTGGAGCCGCGGATCAGCGCGTCAATAAGCTCCGGGGTGTTCCATTTAAGCGTTTCGCGGTCTAGCTCGCTTCCATCGTCCCAGAGAAATGCCGCGATATAATTACTGCGGCAGAGCTGCGTAAGCTTTTCGCAGAAAAATACGCGGCTTGCTGTATCGCTGCCTTTTGCCCCGTATTCTGTTATCATTACCGGGATACCGCGGTCAACAAAGGTAGAGCGCAGCGCTTCTATCTGATTTTGCATCCACGCCTGTTCGGAGGGATTTCCCCAGTAGTCCTGTATTGAATATTTGCAGAAAGTAAGCGGGGCGTAGTAATGCAGGGAGAGTATCAGCTTTCCGACTTCGTCCTCCGGCATTATAAAACGCTCATCGCAGGTTTTGCTGATATCCGCATCGTATCCTGCTATCACAAGATGACGGCGGGCGTTGTTTCTTCCGGAGTTACGGACGGTGTTCACAAAATCCTGATTTATGCGATTCAGCAGGTCGTAGGCTTCGTCCTCGGAAATGCTGCTGAATTCAACCTCGTTCATGCTTTCATACAGAAGCCGTTCATTATATGTATAGAATTTGTCACAAATCTGCTCCCAGAGGTGGTTATAACGGGAAATGGCGGTGTTATAATCATTGGCGGCGTCTCTGAGCCATGCGCCGAAATCTTCATCTGCGGCTCCGTCGTGGTACATTGTTATTATAACGTACATTCCGGAGTTGTATGCGTAATCCACCACCTGTTTAACGCGGTTGAGCCAGTCTTCGTCAATGTCGAAGTTTTCGTTTACATGATCCCGCCATGTGATCGGCAGGCGGACTGCGTTTATTCCGCTTTCAACGAGAGTCTGGAAGAGCTTTTCGGTGGCTGGGGGATTTCCCCAGAGGGTTTCGTCAACGGTTTTGCCTTCCTCCGGCGTTACGTCAGCTATTTCGTTGCCGTCAAGGTCGGAAATACAGCTTTCAAGGCTTTTGCCTAAATTCCAGCCAAAGCGGATATTTGTGACAAGCTGCTGAGAGGATATTTCCACCATTGTCGAGGGGATCTCATAGCCCTCTATATCTGGCGTTCCTCCGGAGAATATGTCGTCTGGGGTCAGATTTCCGGAGGAGCTTTCTGTTTTTCCGGAGCAGCCGGTGAGAAACAGCAATGCGCTAAGCAGTACTGTTATTGCTGTTTTCATACGACGCATACGGCTACCTCCGTTTCAGAAAAATTCACAGTACAATTATATCACAGGAATGCGGGAATGTCAAATAATGTTCTGAAAAACGTTCGCTTAGGTGCAGCGCTGTAAACTCTTTCGGATTTTTCGATTTATATTGATTTTTACTCTCGTCTATGCTATAATATTTAATAAAGTATAATATTAACAGGAGGATTAAAATGGCATATTACAGACAGCCGGAGTTTTTCCGGAATTTCAGGTGTTTAGGCGGAAGCTGTCCTAACACCTGCTGCGCAAACTGGAGAATAGACTGGACAAACAAAGAGGTCGAAAAATTGAGATCCGCCGACTGTTCCCCGGAACTGAAAAAAATGATCAATGAGAATTTCACACAGAACGAAAAAGATGAGAAAAAGCTTGTAATAAAGCTCAGCAATAACAACGGTAATAAATGCCCGTTCCTTACAGAGGACAGAATGTGCCGTATTCAGCGGGAGCTTGGCGAAGAGTATTTATCACATACCTGCCGCAGCTATCCCAGGACATCAGTTTTCACGAATAATGTAATAACCCGCACCTGCTCAGCCTCCTGCTATCAGGTAATAAAAACCCTTTTCAGTGATCCCGATGCAATGAAGCTTGTCAGCGCTCCGCTTGAAGCAAAACAGGTTCATGTCCACTCAAAAACATATTCCAACGAGGAACAAAAAAAGCGTCCGGAAGTCAAATACCATAATGAGCTTTTCGAATTCTTCTATGAAGTGATCTCCAACAAAAATCGAACTCTTGAAACCTCTCTTGTACTGGGAGCACTCGCCGCGCAGAAGCTCCAACAATACATAGATCGCGGTGAACACGACCGTATTCCGGAATTGATCAAAGCTCTCCGCCCACAGCTCAACACGAATTCAATATCATCATTTGAAAAAACCAAGCCGAATTACAATATAAGTCTTGGGCTGGTTGGAAAAATCATCAACACATTTGAATGTTCTGATGTGTTCGACTTTATAAAGGACGGCGACTCGTTAAGCGTTGAGAAATACGAAAAGGGACGCGCCTGCTTTAACAAAATTCTTGAAGAAGCCCCATTCTTTATGCAGAATATAGCGCTTAATTTCTATATTGAAGGCGCAATGCCGTTTATGTCAACGGACAAAACCTTGTTTGAAAATTATTGCTATTTTGTGGCTACTGTTGCCGCCGTCAAAGTATTAGGAGCAGCAATATCCATTCGTATAGCCAAGCCTAAAGAGCTTTTCTTGGTCACAACGTCATTTTTCGTTCGCGGTATGTTCCACAATCCGGAACAGAGCATAGGAAGTGTGATCTCCTTGCTCAGGGAATATGGCTGCAATTCTCCATCGTTCCTAGCTCTTATGCTTAAATAACAGATCCCCGGCTGACGATCTCAGATCAGCCGGGGATTACTATTTTCTCCAAAAAAAAGCCCCCGCGCTAATGCACGGGGGCTGAAACTTATGCAGTTTTTAAACCGTCAAGCCGCTCTGAGCGCTTCGGGATTAGCCGAGGAGCTGGAGAATGGACTGCGGCTGCTGATTTGCCTGAGCCAGCATGGACTGAGCAGCCTGCTGAAGAACGTTGAACTTGGTGTAGTTCAGCATCTCCTGAGCCATATCGGTATCACGGATACCAGCCTCAGCCTCGGTCAGGTTCTCAGCTGTTGTGGTCAGGTTCTCAACCTTGTGTTCCAGTCTGTTCTGTGTTGCACCGAATGTTGCACGAACCATGGAAACCTTGTTGATAGCGTTGTCGATCTGGTCGATCGCAGCGTTAGCGCCTTCCTGAGTGTTCAGGGAGAGGTTAGAGGTGTTCAGACCGTTTGCTCTGGAAGAAACATCAAGGTTAGCCTTGAGCTCGCCCATGCCATCTGTCTTATACGCGAATGTGAAGTCAACGCTGTCCTTAGTTCTAGCGCCAGACTGCAGAACGAGGTGGTCGGTATAGGTCAGAGGCGCAGTTGCTGCACTGTTGGAGTTAGCCTTAGATACGGTTGTTGTACCAAGGATCTCATACTTAGCTTCGCTCTTGGGCTGATATACAGCGTCTGCGAATGCCAGAGTGATCTCACCGGTCTTACCCTTGTTCTCGGTAACAGCAGTTGCTCCATTAATGGTAACAAGTTCCTTCTTAGCGCCATTGATATTACCATAAATTTTAATAATACCGCTATCAATATTTGCGCACAGTTCTCCGTCAGCTGCAGGAGTATCACCATACTTAACAGCTGTACCGTCAGTTAAAGTGATAAATGGTGTAGTAGTGTCTGCAATCTTACCGCTTGTACCATCAACAGTAAAGGAAACAGTCGCGCCCTGCAGAGAATTAATCATATCTGCTTCAAGCTGAGAAGTAGGAGCATCAGTACCAGCAGCAATAGAAGCAATCTGATCCTTAGGAGCATTACCGCCTGTAACGGTGTAACCAATGTTTGAAGCTGCCTGCTTAACTTCATCGGTCTGCTTTTCAAACTTAATAGTAACAGAATCGCCTGTTACAAATTCGGAAGTATCAGCGGAGAAAACAAGACCATCATAGACAAAACCACCGGTATCCTTAGATGTGAAGCTGCCTGGTGTTCCGCCGGTCTGTGTCCATGTGCCCTTACCAGCGTCAGTGCCTGTGCTTGCTGTGTAAGTAAAGGTTACAGTCTCGTCCTTAGCAATGCTGCCCTTAGCTTCGCCAACCTTGAAATCGGACGGACCAAGTTCAAGAGCGCTTCTCTTGTTGTTGATGCTTGTGTAGTCGAACTTGCCGCCTACTGCTCTTGTTCCGTCAGCCATTGTGCCGCCGTTGAGCATTACAGTACCGTTGAAGTCGGTATCAGCGATCTGGTCGAGCTCGTCGTTGAGCTGGTTGAATTCGAGCTGGATAGCATCGCGGTCAACCTCGGTCTGATATGTACCGTTAGCAGACTCGGTAGCAAGCTCCTTCATTCTCTGAAGAATGGAGTGGGACTCCTGGAGAGCACCCTCAAAGGTCTGGATCATGGAGATACCGTCCTGAGAGTTTCTCTTAGCCTGGTTCAGGCCACGGATCTGGGATCTCATCTTCTCAGAAATTGCCAGACCAGCAGCGTCGTCGCCAGCGCGGTTGATTCTATAACCGGAAGAAAGCTTTTCAGAAGACTTCTTCAGACCTGCAACGTTGGTGTTGAGCTTGTTGTACGCGGAAAGCGCGTTCATGTTGTGCTGTACTACCATTCCCATAGTAATATCCTCCTTGAATTTACGCGCCTCTGTTTCGGAATCATTCCTGTGAGGCGGTTGGTTAAAGTAATAGTGTTTCCGTCAGCCCTTATGTACACTGAGGCTTCGTGGATTTTTAGCTTTTCAGCTATCACGTATATTATATCGGACGGCTTTTAAAAAACTTTAGCATTTTCCGAAAATTTTTTTAAATTTTTTATATTTTTTTGTATAAATTTTGGTTATCTGCTCAGGAGTTAATTTCATGTTAGGTGACAAAAATGAGAAAAGCACAAAAGCAGCTTATACTTGAAATAATGGATTCACTCCACGAAGCCCACCGCCAGATAAAAAAACGTCTGTCCACCGGTCAGCCTGGTGAAGCTCAAGCGCTCATGGCTGAGTGTCAGGATATTGCCGTCCAGATCGGCACCAGTATTGACGACTCCGAGGGCGACGGCACAAATGCAGTACATTATTTAGAAAAATACTGCGAAGCCCTGTATCAAGTTCATGAGAATGTAATTACCGATATGACCGCAGACAACGCGTTCCATATTTTAGAGGAAAACCTGAATACTACCGAGAAAAGTGTAAAAAACGAGATAAAAATAAAGCTGGAGATTGTATTTATGCCTTATAAAACCAGCATGTGGGATTCTCTGGAAAGTATCTGGCGCGCAGCAGACGCCGACCCCGACTGCGAAGCGTATGTTGTGCCCATTCCATATTATGAAAGAAATCCAGATCACAGCTTAGGTGATTTCCATTATGAAGGAAAGGATTTCCCTGAAGATGTCCCCGTGACCCATTACGAAAACTACGATCTTGAAGAAAGAAAACCAGACATAATATATATTCACAATCCCTACGACGATGCGAATTATGTCACAAGCGTCGATCCAAGATTTTATTCCGCCGAGCTGAAAAAACATACCGAAATGCTGGTGTACGTCCCCTACTTTTTCTGGAAAGAGGTAGACCCCTCTGATACCGCCGAAGTAAAAAGAACATCTCTTTTCTGTATACCAGCCGCGGTATCCAATATTGACCGCTTTTTTGCTCCGTCGGAAAACCTTCGGCAGCTCCACATACGGGCATACCTCTCAAAGTTTGGCAATAACAAGGCAATGCAGCTAAAGGCTGAGAAGAAATATGTAACAGCAGCATCTCCCAAAACAGATAAGCTGCTAGCTATGACAAGCGAAAACACTCACATACCGCCGGAATGGGCAGAAAAATGCGCCGGAAAAAAAGTTGTTTTCTATAATACAGCGATATTCGGCTTGCTGAATTTCCCGTCGGAATATATCGACAAACTTCGCCGCGTCTTGAAGTTTTTCCGCGGCAGGGAAGACTGCGTACTGCTGTGGCGGCCGCACCCGCTTATCGAAAGCACAATAAACAGCATGACGCCTGCGCTCCGCAACGGATATCTGAAGCTGAAAAACCAGTTCATCTCCGAGAACAAGGGAATTTATGACGAAACACCGGACACTTTCAAAGCTATGTATCTCAGCGATATGTTCTACGGAGATTACAGCTCAATAAGCACCCAGTTTGAGCTTCTGGGGCTTCCGGTACTGTTTCAGAATCCCTCAGACGATGAAATGACAGCTCTTGAAGACATGCTCAACAACTGCCAAAAGAAAGTGATGAAGCCGCTAAGCGCTGATTATATCCCGAACGGCACGAAGATCCACAAGCTCATAAAAGATCAGGTAATATAACAAATGCCACATAATACAAGGTTTCTGACGGAGGAAAAGAATATGCTTTTATCGATCGGAATGATAGTAAAGAATGAGGAAAAATATCTTGACCGCTGCCTTTCGGCGCTGAAGCCCATTCTTGACAATATCAACAGCGAGCTTATCATCGCCGATACTGGCTCTACCGACAATACCGTGGAGATCGCCAAAAAATACACAGATAACGTGTTCCATTTTGAGTGGATAAAGGACTTCGCAGCCGCGAGAAACTCCACCCTTGACCGTGCAAAAGGCGAATGGTATATGTATCTCGACGCAGACGAAGTATTCCAGTCCTGCGATGATATCATCAGATTCTTTAAAACTGGCGAGTACAAGAAATACCAGACTGCAAGATATACTGTTAGGAATTATAACGATCAAGAATTAACCAACTATTCCGATGTACTTGTACCAAGAATGTCTCGCAGAAAAGGGGTAAAATTCACTTTCCCGATCCACGAAACATTATCGCCGTTTAGTGGGCCAACAAAGGTACTTACCGACATAGCTGACCATTTCGGCTATGTTTACGCCGATGAAGAAACAAAAGAGGCAAAGTTCAAGCGCAATACCGAGCTGCTGGAAGAGCGTCTGAGGACCGAAAAGGACCCCTCCATGTTGCTGTATCTCCAGTTGTACCAGAGCTATAACATCAAAAAATCCGACGAAAGCTACCACTACCTTGAAGAAGGCATGGAAAAATGCCGCAAAAAGAAGGATTTTGTCCTTGTGCCTTTTTACGCCGAAAAAGTGGCAATGTTGTTCAATCAAGAAAAATGGGAGGATCTTATAACAACAGCCGACGAGTATTTCGCACTGCCTAAAGAATTCCGTCCCTATATACTTGGCACAGATGCAGAGGTTTATTTATTCAAAGCGATAGCCCTCCGCAACCTTAAAAGATACAAGGAAGCAATCCCCGAATACGTCAAGGGTATAAAGCTGCTCAAAGACATCATCGACAAAAAGCTGCTGACATCGGACATGATGTTATACTGTTTCAGCATAACAACACCAGCAAATCTGCCGGGTTTGATAAACGAACTCACTAACTGCTGTATGCACACAAAGGATTATAAGGAAGCCAGCGATGCATTACAGTACCTCAGTATCTCAGACATTTACAATAATACAGAAGAAGACAAGGCGAAAATCAAGCTGGAATTCATCATCATGAACGGCATTGATGATTACAGCCGTGCAAAACTGCTGTATGATCAGTTAGGAGATTACGACAAAAACCTGCTGCAAGCATTTGTCCGCTCCTGCATCGAGACCCACAAAGACCCCTTACATGTTATCCCCTTCTTCAAAACGCTGTACAAAAACGAACCCATGATGTCCGCGCTGCTGGATACTCTGGAAGCCCATTTCAGTACTGGCGACTGCCGCCAGCAGGCAGCAAAGATGATATCGGACGGCTACGGAGCATATTATGAGCTTCTGTATTTCATGCTGGTAGAAGGACAGGACGTTCACCAACTGCTGACCGACAGCTTTGACTTGCGGGCTGCCGCGGTATTCTGCCGCAACCTGTTTGAAGACATGTATGAGGTCGTCGAAAACTATTTCTCCGACGGTCTGGAAAGCCGTGAAGCGCTTATAGCTGCGCTATGCGTCTATGAAGCGTTTATGTCAGTCATGGCAGAAGACAAAAAAGATATTGAACCGCTGTTCGCCGAATGGGGCAGGGCAGGCGCGAAGCTATGCGGCACAGAACAGATTGATGATCTCCCGGCTCAGGCACTTGGCGCAGCAATGGCAAACAACATCGAGATCGCCCGGAAACAGAAGAATTATAAAATATGCGCATCGGCAATGAAAATGCTGCTCAAAACCTATCCCGCCGCCAAACCTGTTGTTTCAGCGCTGAACGAAAAGATCCAAAATGAGATCGCCCAAATGAATAAACCCAAGCAGGTGACTGAAATGGACGTGCTGGCGCAGACAGTAAAAGAAAACATAGCCGACCTTATCGAGAGTGGAAATTTTGAGCAGGCAGGACAACTGCTCGACGAATACTCTTCCCTCATGCCAAATGACCCGGAAATTGCCGACCTGCGCAAGCAGATGGCACAGTAACTTTTTCTGGAGGTAAACAGATATGGCTGAAAAAACAGCATCAATAATGGATTTCAAAGCAATAATCAAGGAACTGAATAAGATCAGCAGCGATTATAAATCCGGCAGCTATTCTGCAATGGAACTGGCAGAAAACATAATGTTAGCGTCCGACCACGTTGCAAACGTCAGCGTCAGGGACGAGGAAGCGCAGCAGAAATTCAGCGCACAATCCACAAAGCTGGTGCAGGAGCTTACCATCTTCCAGAAAATGAGCGACGAACGGTTCCAAGACTGGTTCAACACCGCCAAGCACTCCGCGACCGTCGGCTTCCTGCTGGTAACAGCAAACCCGGACTCCGATAAATCCGGCGACGTGGAGCTTGACAGATTGCTGGTGGATTTCTTTGACGGAGAAGGTCTGACCGATGTGACAGCGCATTACTTTGCAGCCGCCAGAATGGGACTTACTGATCCAATGAAGGCATATAACATGATAACTGAGGACTTCAGAAAATACCCCGATATCCTCAGCAAATTGTACACAGGCTGCGAATATGAATACGACCCCGACTACTCTCATGATACGATAAACGAAGTATGCCCGATATGCGGCTCCAAGAACTCAGAGCCTTATTACTGCGTTAATCAGGCGATCATAAAAAATCCCCGGTTTGCGCCCGCCAAGCTGTGGATGAAGTGCAAAGGCTGCGGCAATCTGTACGCATACAACTTCCCTATTGAACAGCGCAGCGAAATAAACGGACACTACACCAGAAAAGGCGGGACGCTCAGCCCCCGGCACATGCTTGCCACATATTCCGAAATATTCAATAACATACGTATGTACAACGACGGCAGAAAGTACCTCGAAATTGGCGTAGGCAACGGCGAAATGCTCGCATGTGCGCTGGAAATGGGATATGAAGCCGACGCAGTGGAGATATGCAAGGAAGATTGCGAAAACATCTCCGGTGCACTGGGGATAGATATCAAGTGGTGCGATTTTCTGGATTTCAACACCAGCAATCGGTACGACGTGATAATAATGGGAGATGTACTGGAGCATGTCAGCCAGCCGACGAAGGCGCTGGAAAAAGCACATAAGCTGCTAAAGGAAAACGGTATACTCTGGTTATCCACGCCGAATTTTAACAGCGCATTCACCAGAATGCTGCAATTCAGCGATCCCATGTGGAATCAAGTGAACCACTTCACCTATTTCTCATTTGAAGGCCTGAAGCCGATTCTGGACAAGATCGGATTTGATGTAAAACGATATGATATCAGCAAAAGATATAACGGCTCAATGGAGCTGATCCTGCAAAAAAGATAATGCTGAGAAAATGACTCAGGGAGGAAAAGGATATGCAGGCATTGATGCTGGCTGCCGGAATGGGCAGCCGATTAGGGAAATATACAGAAGCCAAAACAAAATGCATGGTTGAGGTCGGCGGAAAAACTCTCCTCGATCACGCGGTCGAAGCTCTGAAATTAGCAGGAATAACAAAGTTTATCGTCGTTGTTGGCTGGGAGAGCGAAAAGCTCATCAATTACATTAAGCAGAACATCACCGGTATTGATTTTGAGTTCATACATAATGACGATTACGCAAAAACGAACAATATATACTCTTTGTATCTAGCAAAAGACCAGCTGTGCCAAGACGATACTATCCTGCTAGAATCAGATATCATATTCGAAAAAGACCTTATACGCCGAATAGTTGAATCTCCTGAAAGAAACCTGGTGGCAGTGGCGAAATATGAGCATTGGATGGATGGCACTGTTACAACTCTATCAAACAATGGTACTATACAATCCTTTATAGATAAAAAAAATTTCAGCTTTAATAACGCGCCAGATTATTATAAAACCGTTAATATCTATAAATTCAGCAAAGAATTCTCTAAAAATCAATATCTCCCCTTCCTGGAGGCATATATAAAAGCCTATGGTAAAAACCAGTATTATGAGGCAGTTCTCAGTACCCTTGCTCATTTGGAAAACGCCCAGCTCAAAGCATTTGTTCTCGAAAACGAAAACTGGTATGAAATAGATGACGCACAGGATCTGGATATCGCGAACACTCTGTTTGCTGACAAATCCGACAGATTGTTCCGTTATGAGTTTCATTACGGCGGATATTGGCGTTTCCCAAGATTAAACGACTTCTGCTATTTGGTAAACCCGTATTTTCCTCCAAAGAAAATGACAGATCAGATGAAATATTTCTTTAATCCTCTGCTCACACAATATCCGTCCGGTATGAGTATTCAGAAACTGCTTGCCGGAAAAATGTTTTCAGTTGAGGAAAGCTATCTGCTGGTAGGTAACGGAGCTGCCGAACTTATCAATGTCCTTGGACATACCCTGTCCGGGAAAATGGCTGTTCCGATCCCCGCCTTTAATGAATACATTCGGTGTTTCAAGAATTGTGAGATCATACCGATCTACACTGAAAAAAACGACTATCGGCTTGATACCCGCCAATTGATCAATGCAACAAAGAATGCCGATATACTTTCAATTATCAACCCGGACAACCCCAGCGGCAGTTTTTTAGACTACGATGATATCATCGAGATACTTGAAGCCTGCAAACGCAGCGACACCACCTGTATAATCGACGAGTCCTTCATTGATTTTGCCGACAGCGAAAGAAGATATGAGCTTATATCCAATAAATTGCTTGAGGAATACCCCAACCTTATCGTAATAAAGAGTATAAGCAAATCCTACGGCGTACCGGGGATAAGATTAGGCGTGCTGGCTTGTTCCGACACAAAACTGACTAAAAAGATCGTAAATAATATGTCGATATGGAACATTAATTCCTTTGCGGAATATTTTTTACAGATCTATTCTCTATATAAAGCCGATTACAAGACCGCGTGCGATAAGATCGCCGATCAGCGAAACCACCTTATGACAGAATTGAAAAAGATCCCTTGCCTAAAAGTGTATCCTTCACAAGCCAATTATATCATGTGCAAAATAACAATGCAGTTCACCGCAAAAGAACTTGCCACAAGACTTCTGGACGAGTACAGGCTGCTTATAAAAGACCTCTCTCAGAAAGACGGATTTAACCGCATGAATTACATTCGCATTGCGGTCAAGGACGAATCAGATAATAATTCCATTATCTCAGCGTTAAAAACTATATGCGGGTCAGAAGGAGACCAGAAATGAACGTTACTGTTGTCGGTGGAGGAAACGTAGGGACTCAGCTGGCAGTACACTGCGCAAATGCTGGACACCGGGTAACAATGTATACCTCCAGATCGGATAAGTTCAGCATGAACCTTACCATTGTAGACCGCGAGCAAAAAACAATAATGACAGGTTCTCTATCAAAAGCGACCTCTGATCCTGAAGAAGCATTCAAAACAGCAGAATTGATCATCATAACATTCCCAACATTCTGTTTAAGAGATATATCAGAAACATTGCTGCCATATACACACAAAGGTTTGCATATTGCGATACTTCCAGGCGCTTTCGGCGAGTTGTTTTTTAAAAACCATATTGAAATGGGGGCAGTGGTTTTTGGCTTACAGCGAGTCCCCTCCGTAGCACGCCTTGTAGAATACGGGAAAACAGTATGTGCCACTGGTTATAGGAACGAACTGTTTGCCGCTGCCATGCCGCACGATCAAACTGCTGAGTGCTGCCACCTCATGGAGGATATTATAGGGATAAAATGCTCTCCGATCCCATGTTACCTTGACCTTACACTTACGCCATCAAATCCGATACTCCACACCACAAGGCTAAGAACCATTTTCAAGGATTATGTCAACGGTACTGTCTATGACTCACTCCCTCTATTCTATGAGGATTGGACCGACGAAAGCTCCAAACTGCTGCTAAGCTGTGATGAGGAAGTACAAATGATATGCTATCACCTCCCCGATTTGGATCTGTCCTATGTCAGATCCTTAAAAGAACATTATGAAAGCAGCAATGCAGAACAAATCACTGCCAAGATATCAAATATCGCAGGATTTCGCGGACTGCCGACTCCCTGTATAAAAACAAACGGGAAGTATAAACCAGATTTTGAAAGCAGATATTTTAAAGCAGACTTTGCCTATGGGCTGGAGATGATCCGGCAGTTTGCAGCTCTCTCCAATACAAACGCACCAAACATCAACGAAACCATAGAATGGTATTATAAAGTAACCAGTACCGCTCCAGTGGTAGATATAGGCGAGTTTGGAATAGATTCAATTGATTCAATATATGAATTCTATTCACTGTGAAATAATAACAAGTGCGTTAGTTCAAATAATTTCAGAAAAAAATGCCGGATCTCAAACAGAGATCCGGTAAATTCATATATCTTTTTTGTGAATGCAGGAGAAAACTGAAAATCTGCACATATTCACCAAAACCCGACCCGAAGCATACCAAAACAGCCCGGAACTGCACAATGGACACGCCTTTCCGGGCTGTTTTTCATATTCAAATCAACTGTTCCTGAATAATATCCGCGATCCTATAAAGCGGAGCCTGCACCTGAACCGCGCCGATCTTGTAAGCCTCCATCGGCATACCATACACAACGCTGGTCTGCTTATCCTGCCCAATAGTAAAGGCTCCCGCATCGTGCATTTTCAGCATACCGTCTGCGCCGTCCCTGCCCATTCCGGTGAGAATGACCCCGATAGCATTGCTCTTTGCTGTCTGCGCAACGCTCGTGAACAGAACGTCCACCGAGGGGCAGTGTCCCGAAACCTTTTCACCGGGCTTTGAGGAAACGTAGTAACCCCTCGCGTCCCGGCACAGCCGCAGATGATTTTCACCAGCACCGATGATGACCAGTCCCCGGCGCAGCCTGTCGCCGTCCTCCGCTTCCTTTACCTCCATAGGACAGTTCTTATTCAGCCTGTCGGAATAAAGCTTGGTAAATCCCGCCGGCATATGCTGAACCACCAGCGTAGCAGGGGAGTCCGCCGGAAGATTTCTGATGACCTGCTCCAGCGCCTCCGTTCCTCCCGTGGAGGCTCCAAAAGCCAGCACCGTGTCCGCCTTGCGGAATTTTCTGCCATTCTGAGGTATTTCCGTATGAGTGACAGTGACGCCGGTCTGCCCGCCGCTGCTGTGAGCCGAAAACGCGCTCTTCACCGCCCGGCAGATATCCGCCGCAAAAACCTGCATCTCCGCCGAAGTCCTCGCAAGGGGCTTTTGAATAAAATCCACCGCCCCGGCGTCAAGCGCCGCCTGCTTCTGCTCAAGCGATGAGGAAACCACGATAGTCGGAAGATAGTACTGAGGCAGCAGTTTTTTCAGGAACGCAACTCCGTTCATGCGGGGCATCTCTATATCGAGCGTCATAACGTCCGGCTCGTATTTCAGTATCATATCCCGTGCATTATACGGGTCGCCCGCCGTGCCGACAACGTCGATCTCCACGTCCTGCCGGATAAACCGGGAGAGCACCTCTCTGAACAGGATCGAGTCGTCAACCACCAGCAGCCTGATTTTTCTCATAAATTCGCCCCCGTATGTCAGGTAGTAGTTCCTCTGCGGTAGATCGCAGGCTTGATGTACTCGAACTTTGTTTCACCGCGGGGAATGCTCTCGGCGTGACCGATGTAGAAATACCCTCCGGGCTTAAGTACGTCATAAAAACGATTGACAAGGGCATTTTTTGTCGGCTGATCAAAGTAGATCATCACATTCCGGCAGAATATCAGATCAAACGGACGCTTCTTGTATTTCTCCGGCATCGGATCCATCAGATTGAACGGCTTAAAAACGATCTCGTCCTTTATCGCCTGACAGATCTCATAATGCTCGCTGTCAATTTGATTGAAATACCGCCGTTTCCATTCCGGGCTTAGTCCCTTCATGCCGTCTGCGCTGTAAATTCCTTGCTTCGCCTTGTCCATAACGCTGTTTGAAATATCAGTGGCAAGGATTCTCGTGTCCCACAAAGACTTCTCCCGCCCGAAATATTCGTCCAGCAGCATCGCGGTGGTATAGCATTCCTCCCCGGAGGAACAGCCCGCGCTCCAGATGCGCAGTTCCTTCGTCTTGGCATTCTCCACCGCCCACGGAAGCACAGTTTCCCTCATAAAGGTGTAATGCTCCGGCTCCCGCATGAAAAATGTATGATTTGTGGTCAGCTTGTTGAGGATAGTAGTTACCTCCGCGCCGGAAGTGTCCGCCATGACCGCGTCAAGATACTGGTCGTAGCTTGTAAACCCCCGCTCCCGCAACATATTCCCAAGCCGACCCTGAATAAGCACCCGCTTTGCGGACAAATTTATGCCGAAGTTGTCGTGCATATAGTCCACCAGCCGGTGAAATTCTCGGTCAGATATCTCCATAACAGCTTACCCCTCGTCGTCAAGAAGCTTGGCAACGTCAAGAATCAGCTTAACATCGTCGCCGGAACGGATCATATACTGAATGAACGAATTCGTGTTCACCGAACGGTTCTCCGGAGTAGCGGAGATGTCGTGGGAATGGATATCCTCCACGTCCGCCACGCTGTCAACGATAATACCGACAGACAGCTCGTTGAACGACAGGATTATTATGCAGGTGCGGCTGGTGTAGGGAATTTCCTCCTTGCCGAAGCGGCTGCGGATATCCACGATAGGAACCACCTTACTGCGCACGTTGATGATGCCCTTAATATAGGGAGGAACGTGCGGCACCTTGGTGATATGCTGCATCTCAATGATCTCAGTGACGTACTGTATCTCAATGCCGTAAATCTGGTCGCCGATGTGGAAAGTCATGACCTTTCCCAGCACCGAATTGTCCGTGGAAAGCTTTCTGTCAGTGGACTGCTGCTTTGCAACAGCCTCCTTTATTACATCATTAGTCATTTTTCTCCCCCCTTAACCGATAAGCGTATTTGTGTCGATGATCAGCGAAATGCTGCCGTCGCCCATGATCGTACAGCCAGAAAGACCCTCGCCCTTGATGTTGTATTTCGCAAGATACGGCGGGAACGGCTTTACAACCACCTGCTGCTCACCGATAAGCTTGTCGGCGAAAATGCAGACGCTCTTGTTGTCAGTCTCCACCAGCAGCAGAATACCGTCCTCAAGATCGGTTATATCTGTGTCAATTCCAAACTTCTCATGCATACGCAGGATAGGATAGCAAACACCGCGTATCATGATCATTTCGTTGTTCTTTGTATCTCTGAGTATCTGGCTGGACTCCGCCTTGAAGCTCTCTCTTATAGTAGATATCGGCACGGTGAACACAAGGTCGCCAACGGTGATCTCCATACCGTCGATAATAGCCAGCGTAAGCGGGATCTTGATGATGAAGTTAGTACCCACACCCTTCTTGCTGTCAACAACGATAGTACCGCCGCACTTCTCCACGTTTGCCTTTACAACGTCCATGCCGACGCCGCGTCCGCTGAATTCCGTAACGGTCTCGTTAGTAGAGAATCCCGGCAGAAGAATAAGATTCTGGATCTCCTTTTCGGTATATTCGCTCTCCGGCTTTGTCAGGATACCCTGCTTTCTCGCCTTGTTCATGATCTTCTCCGGATCAATTCCCGCGCCGTCATCGGATACAGTAATAACTACCTCACCGGAAGCATTCTGCGCGCTGAGCTTTATCGTACCCTTTTCCGGCTTGCCGAGAGCGGTTCTGTCCTCAACGTGCTCTTCAATACCATGATCCATGCAGTTTCTGACAAGGTGCATCAGCGGATCCTGAAGGCTGTCCACAATGGACTTGTCAACCTCAGTTTCCTCGCCCTCGATAACGAAGTCAACCTCCTTGCCGAGCTTCTTTCTCATATCCCGGACGATCCTGTTCATCTTCTGGAATACTCCGGCAAGCGGAACCATTCTGATAGACATAACAGTATCCTGAAGCTCGCTGGTCAGCTTTCTGAGCTGTCTTGCCGCCTTATTGAAGCTCTCCAGCTCCAGACCCTCAAGGTCGGGGTTGGAGATAACCATAGACTCCGTAGTGATGATCTCGCCCACGATATCATGCAGCGCGTCTAGCTTTGCAAGGTTTACGCTGATAAGGCTCTGCTTCTGCGCTCCACCGGCAGCCTGAACCTTCTCCACCGCAGCCTGAGCCTTTTCAACAGCGGTCTGCTCCTTTGCTGCGGGCGCCGGAGCAGATACAGGCGCAGACGCAGCGGGCGCCGCAGCCTGAGGCTCCGGAGGAAGCTCGGTCTTTGCCGCCTCCACCGCAGGAGCAGCCGGCTCCGGCTGGCTCACGATCTCATAGCTCTGAACGTTCAGCGCACTCTCGATTGCCTTTAATACCTCGTCAACGCTGTCGTGCGGAATGAATGTGATAAGGAATCCCTTGTCAATGATCTCCTTTGCGGTCTCCGGATTGGTTTCCACGTCCGCCGGAGTGAATTCAAGGGAGCTGCACGCGTCCCGGATAGTGTTTATCAGCAGGAACGCCCTGAGGTTTTCCATCTGGCAGCCGTCCTCAAAGAACACCCTTACAGTGGTCTTGTTGTCTTCAGCCGGAGCAGCCGGAGCAGCAGCCGAAGCGGGAGCAGAAGACTGCGCCGCCGCAGGAGCTTCGCCTTTTGTTTCGCCCAAAAGCACATCGCGCGCCTTCAGCAGCTTGTCGATAAGCTCGCTGAAATCAATACTCTCGTATTCGCCGTTTATGTTGTTCTGGATATTCTCGATCTGCGCCTTGTAGGAGTCGGAAACCTGGAAAACAAGGTCATAAACAAAGCTTACGTCAGTAATTACGTCAGGATTTTCGCGGATAACGAAGAACATATCCTCCGCCTTATGCGCCAGCACAGAAAGGTTCTCAAAGCCCATCATCGCGGAGGAGCCTTTAATGGTATGCATAATACGGAAAATTTCCTTGATATCCTCGCTGTCGAAGGAATTTGCCTGTTCTGTCCTGAGAAGGATCTCGTCAAGCTGTTCAAGCAGGGAGTTTGTTTCGTAGAAGTACATATCCAGCATTGCTTCCATGCCGGGTTCGATTTTTGCCATAATAACATTCCTTTCCTGTGCGCAAAGCGCATAATTTTTTTATTCGTGATCCGCAGCTGTGCCTGCCTGCGGAAAAAGAATTTTCAAGACCAACCGTGTTTTTTTAAAAAAACTCTTTATTATTCTTCTTATTTATGATACAATATAAGTAAATCAATAACAAGACAGAATAACGAGGAGTGATAAACGTGGCTCAGATACCTCAGATAAACAATCCGATAACCTCGAAGAACTATAATTACAGCTCTCGTCAGATGGATCCGAATACCGAGCCGTTTGATATAGTAAAGCTTACAGGAGTGCAGGGCTCCGGAAATTCCTCGGCTTCCGGCGCGCGCAGCCGCCTTGAAATGGGCAACCGGGAGCTTATCCCGCTTCAGGTGCAGGTGGCAAAGGATCCGACCCTTGCGGTGGAAACCCTCAAAGACCTGCTCAACATTGAGGTGCTTAATCAGGCGCTTATAAACGGTCACACCGAGCTTTACGGAAAGCTTGAGGACTTAGCCGCCGCTCTCTATGTAAAGCCGGAGGAGCTGGTGCAGGAGATCCAGAATCAGGAGCAGCAGAACACCATGTTCAGCGGCCACGAATTCTATGACGTACTCCGTGAGGTGGCGAAAACCACCACCGACCCCTCCACAAAGGAGCTTATCGGAAACCTGCTGAAATCCCTGAACTTTGCCCAAAACAAAAACGAGATACTCGGCGCGCTGAGAGCCAATATGAAATTTCTTTCGGAATACTTCTCTCCCAACGAAAAGCTGTCGGCAAAGCTGATGAACCTTTCGCAGGAATGGGGCGCGCCTGACGCCGAGAAATATTTCGATTACCTCAAGGGAGAAACCCTCACGGTGCTGAAAGACGTAAGCGGCAGCCTGCTGAACGATGAGCGGACGCAAATGCTCATTCCGCTGATCACCCACAATCTGTCCCGCTACAACAACAGCCCGTATATGTGCAAGGAATATTTCAATCTGCTTCTGTCGCAGATATCCTCCGGAACTCTCCGTGAGTCGCTGAAAAATTCCTTTAACCGTCTTTATTCCGCTATCTTCAACAAGCAGAAGATGACCGACCCGCAGGATACCCAGCCGCAGACCCCTGCACAGGAAGCTCCCGCACAAGGTCAGACAGTCCCTTTAGATAATTATACAACAAATCCAACACAAAATCAACCACTATCAGGAAATTCTGCTGATAAAAATTCAGATTTTGCAGCAACAAATAATGATATTCAGCGTAATGACGAAATTGACCCGGAAAAAATTGGTGAAAATGCCGATGAAGAACCGGAGCTGACCGGATATGAGCGTTTTCTGAACGAAAGCATGAGCCAGAAATCATACATGACCCTGCTGAAACAGAGCGGCTACAATATCGAGCAGCAGCTTGCGGCATACGGCAGGGGCAGGCAGACCGGCTTTCAGACCCTGCACAATCTGGTGAAAGGACTGTTTGCCGAGGACGAAACCGGCGAGTATTCCGCCCAGTTCACACAGGACTTCTCAAAGCTGCACACCATTCAGGAGGTAATAGACAAGCTGAATGAAATGCTCCGCGCCATGCCGGATATGCCGATAAGAGAGCGGCTTTACGGCGCGTTTGTGGACATCATCGACAAAATGGCTCTCAAAAACGAGCTTCCCCAGCATGGAGTAAGACCCCCGGTAAGCTCCACCCTCGACAGCCTGACCGACTTCATTGAAGAAAACATAAATCACCCTGCACTGAAATCCCTCGACAGCTTCAATGCGGCGAATCTTCTGCAAAGCCTGCTCAATGCTCCGGGAGTATTCACCCCCCTTGCGCATTACATACTACCCCTTGACGTTGACGGCACAAAGGCATTCGGAGAGCTGTGGGTGGACAACGACGAAAACAACCCCAACAACACCCCCAGCACCCAGCGCAACTATCACCTGTTCCTTACCTTTGACGTTGAGAGCATCGGCAGATTTGAGGTAGACCTGTACGCCCTCGGCGACGAGGTGAACCTGACCCTGCTGTATCCTCCCCGGTTTGAAAAGCAGATAGACCCCATGAAGGACAGAATAAACAAGGTAGTGCGAAACGTCGGCTATAATACCCGCACCTTTGAAACCGCGCCGCTGAAAGCCCCCCACAATCTGACGGAAATATTCCCGAAGATAATGGATAAGCGCACCACCCTCAATACCCGCGTATAAGGAGGAGATATAATGGAAAAACACCCAAAGCCCCCGGCAAACAACAAACGCCTTTACGGACAGAATGCCGCGGTAGCACTTAAATACAATCCCGATATGAACTACGCACCGGTGGTAGTAGCCTCCGGACTGGGCGAGCTTGCCCAGCGCATCGTAAATATCGCGGACGAAGCCGGAGTGCCGGTCTACCGCGATGACAGCGTAGCCGCGCTTCTTGTAATGCTTAACGCCGGAGAAACAATCCCAAAGGAGCTTTACCAGATAGTCGCCGCAATCTATGCCGAGGTAGTCTACACCGCCAACGATATGCGTAAGAAGTAATATACTATATAAATATAGTAAGACCATATTTCTCATTCATTATTTCCACAACAATAAAAATCCGGACAGCCACACGCCGCCCGGATTTTTATTGTATTATAAGAGAATTATCCGGATAGTTTACTTATCTTACTTATCCTCCAGCCCCTTGAGAGCCTTTATCTCGTCCTTGCTTATTCTAACCTGACCGTCCTTGATGAGTTTCACGTCCGCCTTGTTGACAGTTATAGGCGCGTCGGGATTTTTGTCAAGCTGCACCTTGAGGACGCCGGTCAGCAGATTAGTTTCGCAAACTCTGCCCCTGCCCTCGGCAGTTTCGACATAAGCCCCCACCTTCGGAGTAGTCCGGAGGAACTCCTCATAGCAGTTCTGTTCATATTTCAGACAGCACATAAGCCGCCCGCAGGTACCGGAGATCTTTGTCGGATTAAGGGAAAGCGACTGCTCCTTAGCCATCTTGATAGAAACCGGCTGGAACTCTCCGAGGAAGCTTGAGCAGCAGAACGGCCGCCCGCAGATACCAAGCCCACCGAGCATCTTTGCCTCATCTCTCACACCGATCTGCCGCAGCTCTATTCTTGTGCGATAAATGGCAGCAAGATCCTTTACCAGCTCTCTGAAATCCACCCGCCCGTCCGAGGTGAAGTAAAATAGTATCTTGCTCCCGTCAAAGGTGCAGTCTACGTCGATAGGCTTCATGTCAAGCTTATGCTGAGCTATCTTATCCGAAAAGACCTGCATGATCTCCTTTTCCTGACGTCGTTTTTCAGCAAGCTGCTTCTCGTCCGCCGGGGTAGCCTTGCGGATAATGCTCTTCAGCGGAGAAACAATAGTACTCTCCGGAACCTTTCTGTTCGTCAGTACGATGTCCCCGCATTCAATTCCCCGGGCAGTTTCAACGATCGCCTTTTCGCCCTGTTCAAAGCTTATCCCCGCCGGAGCGAAATAATAAACCTTTCCCACGTCCTTGAACCTTACACCGATAATCTCCACCATTGCATTCGGATCAACCTGCTTCTTTTCCTGCTTCGAGGAATTATCCCTGCGCTCAGGACGTTCCTGCTTTTCCGAATGGTTCGGGTGATTTTGACGATGCTCAACAAAATCCTGCGGTCTGAACTCTTTTTTCATCGCATTCTCTGCGGGATCTACATTGTTCTGCGCCTTTTTTTCAGCCTCCTGAGGCTTATTCTTAGGCGCGATTTTTTCGGTAAAATAATTGTTATCCATTTTTCTCCAATCTATCTATATAATAATTCCAGATGTAAGATAAGCTGAACACAGCGCCAGATTAAGATTAAGTGAACCCACAGAGTTCACCTCAAAAATCTTATCCAGCATAGCCGTCACCGCCGCTTCATCATAAATCTTCGCAATATTCTTAGCCTCTGCCTTTCCGCAGGAGCAAAGCTCACCGCCGGCTCTGACAGCAAGCGCGTCCCGCAGAATCCCGGCGAGGTATTCAAGAACCCCGGCATATTCTTTTCTGCCGGATTGCTCTGCCAGCGCCGCGCACACCATGTATCCGCTTTTTTTCGCAATACCCGCCGCCGCGTGTCTTGCAGTTTCCATGAGCTTTGTTTCATCGCCGCCGTTCAGCGCCTCAAGACACTTTCCGATATTTCCGCTCATAGTCTGGGAAAGCTCCCGCGCCTTAGCCCTGTCCACCTTGAATTCATTCACAAGGCATTCGCAGCATTCCTCCGGCGGACACTCCGGAATTCTGTACTCTGTAACCCTCGAACGAATTGTGGAAAGCAGGCTTCCGGAATTTTCGCACAGGAAAATAAACCTGTTCCACGGCTCCGGTTCTTCTATGTTTTTCAGCAGCGTATCCTGAACCGCGGCTGACATTTCATCGGAATTTTCAAAGATATAAACCTTAACGTCGCCGTCATTAGGTTTTACGGCAGCGCCCTTTGAAACTATCTCCCGCATATTCTCAATGTTGTATTTTCCGCCGCATTTCTGCAAGACCCAGATCACGTCCGGGTGACTGTCCGCGTTGATTTTTGTGCAGACCGGACAGCTTTCACAGGGAACGGCCCCGCACATCATCTGCTTTGCAATGAATTTCGCTGTTGTTCTCCTGCCGCTGCCACGTTCACCGGTAAGAAGAACTGCATGGGACAGCCGGTTTTCTCCGGCAGCGTCCTCCAGTATCTCAACAAGGCTTTCTTTTCCGTAAAGCTTCATTATACCTTCTCAAATCTCTCAATATTTGTAACGAAAATGGTAGCGCCGCCGACGGAAACCTCCACCGGGAAGCTTGTATAATTGCTCAGCCCATAGCTTGCGGAGTTAGGCACGAACTGCTGGCGCTTGTGGCTGTGCTTGGTGATGATCTCAATGACCTTATCCACCTGCTCGTCCTCTGAGCAGATCATGAATGTTGTATTTCCCGCCATAAGGAAACCTCCGGTGGAAGCCAGCTTGGTAGCCTGAAAGCCGTTTTGTGTAAGCGCAGAGGAAACCGAATGGCTGTCGTCGTTATTTACAATAGAGAATATCAGCTTCATTGATAATTACCTCCAGATTTCGCCGACCAGCAGCGAGCATATTTATACATTATCTATTATACAGCATTTTCGGCAAAAATGCAATGTTTTTTTGAAAGTCACTTATATTTGCGAGATTTTTTGTTAATATAATAAATAAATTGGAATTTGTCGAGTGCCTCGACACGCATTCCGCCTTTTGTAATGTTGCATTTATCCGTAAGTTTATCAACGGCGGTATTCAACAAGCGATTATGAGGGCAATAGGGGGCAAGGGGCAAAGCCCCCAAAAAAGCCTTGATTATTCGCAAAACAACCTACCCGAAGGAATGGGGCTTTATGCCGTCGGCAGCGCACCTTCCCTCGTTCAGAATTTCTTTCAAATAGTATCCGCGAAAAACCGGACAAAGGGGGAAAGGGGAGAGGGGAAGAGGAGTCTGAGGAGAAAACCGTAGGGGAAAGGGGGGAACGTCCGGTTTTTGTCGGATTTTCTTAGTTCCCCCCTTTCCCCGAAGGGTTTCTCCTCAGTCCCG
>JAGAJA010000044.1 GCA_017829075.1 Oscillospiraceae bacterium
AGTCGGCATTGTAGGAAAATCCAAAAGTTTAGATTTTCTCAAAATGCTTATCTTTTGGTCTTTGGTTCGGAATAGTGTAGTGCTGGCGGTCTATCTATTGTTTTCGGTTGCTTGCTTCTTTACCGTACATGAGCATTAGCCCAAGATTTGCCCATTGCTTATCAAATTCGGGGAGCATAACAAATGTTCTTGTCAATAGCATTCCCTCCTTTGATATTATTATACCCTATTTAATAGGGTTTGTCAAGAGGTTCTAAAATAATTATATGGAGGTGCAGAGCCAATGATGAATAGACTTCACCTAATAAATATCAAGTCTTTAACTGCTGTTATCGGAATTGAGAAGGAGAACATCAATGAGCCAAAATAAACCAACCCTTATATTACTGAATGTTGCAGACCGAACGGAATACATCGTCTGTCCGCCTTCAATCTCACCGGAAAATGTGGTGCGGCTAATCGACGAATACAGTAAGCTGGAGAGCTTTTGCGAAGCGGAGCAGCTCTTTCTCATTGATATTGAGAAGATGGGCGCACACACATCGTATGATGACTACACCGCCGCCAAGAACGCTGAAAACTACCTTGCTTTCGAGGTCGATTTTCTGTTCCGTAGAATTACTGCCGCAGATAGCACATCTAACGAGATACAGACGCACTCATTTTCGTTCAATTACATTGATTTGTTTATCCGCACGAATATGGGCAGGGAAACAACGCCCGACGGCGCAAGTATGGGCAGCATAATGCTTTTTAACGAACCCGAACTTGAATACCGCGAGGTTTTCTTTATCGACTATGAAAAGAACGAGGTGCGCTGGATGTACTACAATCCCGACAGCACCTCAAACGGTCAGATAGTGACCAATCATCTGGATTTTGAGGATATTGTGGATATTGCTCAGACCTATTCAAGAGATTATGATTTTTTCAATCACCTTCAGAGCAGCTGCCGCCAATACCTTGCCGACCGCGGAACAGAATGTTTTGAGGCGGCGGTAAATGATTTCCTCAAACCCGCCGCCGTGTGTGTTGCAGACGAATATGCGATGAAACTGCTCACAAAAGCAGCCCGGCGCGGACTCGGACTTGATAAAACCACCTGGGACTTCACCAATGACCGCCGCACAATGAGAGATTTTCTGCGTAAAGACCGCAGGGAATTTCTTCAGCTGCACTCTTACCTCAACGAACAGGACTACACCGCTGCACTGGTTAATACTCTGAATATTTCCCATCCCATCACATTCACACGCCTTGAATTGTCACAGGGGAATGAAACAGAGGTATTCTTTGAGGGCAGCTATTGCAACTGTGAGGAATATCTCAAAAACAGCAACAGAGCTGATGAATACATCTACTGCCACAATCAGAGCGACACGGTTGATGTGGAGTATGAATACTACCATTTTGCTCCGACAGGTATCACGGGCGAAACCGAAAATGCCACCGCAGAGCAGCTTGAACATATTTCTCATTTCTGGGACGAGATAGAGAATGTAGGCGAGCTTACTCTGCTTGAAAGCGGCAGTTTTTCTGTTGAACGCTCCTCATTTCTCGGTTTAGATGAAGAAAGCTACTGCGGTGATGACGATTACGATTGGGAGGACAACGAATTACTATGACATACAGCGTTTCTAAGGTGATTTCTCTCATAAATCGCATGATTGCCGAAAAAGGAACGAAAGATTTTCCTGCGGAGTTTTACGAAGGCACAAACACATACGATTTTGTTAAGCATTGCACCAGAGATAGCAGGCTTGACAGAGAGCTTGTAAACACATATCACCCATATTTTCAGAAAGATTGTTTATACAACATTCTTGTCCAATGGTGCGATATGAGGAATGAAACCGCGAACGATCTTCTGAACGAAAACAACCGCACTACCAACACTATTACTCTCATTTCGTTGATTGAGAACGGAAAAAAGTTGTATTTCCGCTGTGATGAACTGGACACGGCTGATGCACTTATGCTGTTTCATACCGACAGCCTTGCTGAAACATTATCCAAATCGGCGCTGTTTATCCCTCAAACAGATTATATCGACAATATGATAAGCTCTGAAAATGTGCTTGAAATTGAGTTTAATGCGGACAGGCGTTCCGTAGCTGTTATGAATTATTTCAGCGGCGGCGAGGTGAAAGAAAAGCGAACATCATTCCCCTTTGACCGTATTCCCGCTGCCTATGACCATTACATCAACACCCGATATGAGCCTATCAGCATAAACGGAGAGAGCGTTATTCTTCCGGACGGACTTGAAGGCGAATGGCGAGTAGTTGACGGAAGGCAGCTCCTTTCCGACAATCCGCAGTACCTTGTGGAGAGCGTAAACTACGGGCTTTCGCCCGACGTGAAATATGCCATTGTAGACGGAAACGGTCAGCTTATTATGGATAATGTGGATAGTATTGACGCAGCTCAAGGGCAAACCACAGAAAGCAATCCCGTTCGTATCAAGACTAGCCTTGCCGGAGAACTATGGAGAGAGAACAAAGGCTCTGTCTTTATAGGTGATTATAACCCCGCAGACGTTCTTGATTTATGCAGCTCGCCGGATTATACGCTTAAAGCATATCCGTCAGCGATATGGGCGCATTTATCCATGCAGAACGAGCAGACTGATGAAAACGAGATTGAACCTTAATTCAGAAAGGAACAAAGCCTATGCAGATAGCAATTTCCCTTATTGTGCTGGCGCTTTGCGGCGGTTTTCTCTGGTGGTTTCGCAGGAACGAAGCTGCCAAAAGTATAAAGTCCAACGACGAGGAAGAACGGGAGAAAGCCGCAAAAGCCACAGCGCAGGAGTTTATTAATGCCCGAACACTAGGAGAAAAATGCCTTTACACTATTGACGATATGATTATCGCAGCCGTACAGATCGAAGGTCTGTCAATCGAGCTGTTTTCAAACGCGGAGCAGGAGGTTATAAAGCGAAACCTCTCATCTCGCTTGTCCTCTGTAAAATACCCATACAAGTATATCGCGGTATCCCGTCCTGTTGATATATCCCGCGCCCTCCGCGATTATGAACAGCTGAAAAACGATGCTGCCGGCGGCAGGCGAAAGCTGATAAAAGCAGAAATGGACGAGCTTGCGGGAATGGTAATGTCAGGTGAAACGCTGGAACGTCAGTATTACATCATCATCTGGGAAAGCACCAAGCGCGAGGACGAGCGTGGTATCGTTGCAAGAGCCGAGGAACTTGCCAAGATATACAACGAAAACCGCATTAAAGCAAGCGTTGTTGACAGCCGCGGTCTTGTTCGCCTTTGCAATCTCGTGAATATTCCCGCTTATGCTCACCTTGAAAACACAGACGTTGACGAGAAGATTTCCGTACTGAAAGCAAGATGAAAGGACACCCTATGAAACAGAACGAATTTGAAGAATTACAGATAAACACCGCTTTGCAGGCGGCGATAACACCTGTTGGTCTGGAATTTAACCGCAACGATTTTATGCTCGGCGAGTATTTCTGCCGTGTCTATACGGTTATCAGCTATCCGTCCAATCCCGATTATGGCTGGTACTCAAAGCTCACCAATCTTCCGGGTACCATCGTTGCTATAAACTACGAACCAATCGACAACGGCTTACTTCTTGCCAATATGTCAAAGAACATAACCACCCAGCGCGGTATTCAGCTATCAACGAAAGACTCCCTTGAACGCCAGAGAGCAGAAAAGTCCGCTGATGACCAGGAGAACGCCATGCGGCAGATGGATCAGAACAACGAAACTATGGGCGTATGGAATACCACAATTATGGTTATCTCAAATGACGAGGACGATTTCCGGGAACGCTGTACGCGAGTAGTGTCCCTTGCGAACACCGTGGGCTGCCGCCTGCGCGTACTTGCTAACCTCCAAAAAGAGGGCTATCAGCATATCAGCCCCACCTATCCGCAGAACAAGGAAATAAACGAGATTTCCAGTCGAGCGTTTCCGCTTTCCACTTTTGTAGGCGGATTTCCATTTGCTGCGTCCGGCTTTAATGACGGCAGCGGCTACTATCTCGGAAAGGACAGCGGCGGCGGAATTATTCTGCTTGACCTCTGGAAGCGCGAAAAGAGCCGCACCAACAGCAATATAACCATTATCGGCGGCACAGGAACGGGCAAATCTACTGCGACAAAGCACATTGTCGCCAGCGAATACGCTCACGGCACAAAAATCATAATCATCGACCCCGAAGGTGAATACAAGGATATGTGCTGCGGTGAATTCTTTGACGGTGACTGGATAGACGTTGCCGGAGGGCGCGGCGGTCTAATCAATCCGTTGCAGGTGCGCCCTGCGCCAAAGGACGAGGACGATAAGAACACCTCGGATAACGACGGAATAGGCGATTTGGCAATTCACCTTAAAACCCTTGAAACTTTCTTCCAGCTATACATACCGTCAATGGACGATAGATTACGCGCTTTGCTTAACAAGACCATTGTCGAGCTATACGCACGGTACGGAATTACATGGAATACAGATGTTCGCGGATTAAAGAACGAGCAGTTCCCAACCATAGGCGACCTTTACCGCCTGATTGAGAGCAAGTGCGGTAAGGACAGCAATTCTGTTTACTATGAGGACTTGAAAACCTATCTGGAGTCTGCCGCAAACGGCGCAGACCATGGGCTGTGGAACGGACACACTACCATTTCTCCGCACAGCTCCTTCGTGGTGCTGGATACAAAGTCGCTGGTGCATATGTCCGGCTCCGTTCTTGCCGCACAGTATTTCAATGTGCTTTCATGGTGCTGGGAGCAGATAACCCGCGACCCCACCGAGCGCATTATGCTAGTTGCGGACGAATGCTGGACTATGATAGACCCGAACGTACCTCAATCCCTTGAATTTCTGCGTAATGCTGAAAAAAGAGCAAGAAAGTACGAAGGCAGCATTGTTGTTGCAACACAATCAATCACCGATTTCCTTGACCCGCAGATAAGACTTTACGGACAGGCGGTTCTTGATTTGCCGTCATTCAAGCTGCTGTTCGGAGTTGACGGCGACAGCCTGCGCGAAACAAAAGAGGTATTTGCGCTAAATGAGGCACAGTATGAGCTGCTCGCCGCAAAACAGCGCGGAATTGCTCTGATGAAAGTCGGTTCGCAGGCGGTCAAGGTCAAGTTTGAGTTTTCGGACGAAAGGCTTGCGATTTTCGGAAAGGGCGGCGGAAGATGATTTCCTTACCCGTAATCATTACAGCAATACCCGTTACCTTTGCGATTTTGCTGCTCATTCTGCCGGAAATATGACGGAGGTGCATTATGGCGGTCAACCCGAAACTAATTGCCGTTATTGCCGAGTCCCTATCCAGCGAACAGGGGCGCAATACTGTTCTGAAAATTATCATGGTAGTTATCGGTCTGATTATGATGATATTCACGGCATTTGCCGGCTTTATAAGCGGTCTGCTGGATATTATTCAGACAACCGACCTGCAAAACCATTGGAGATATATCAGGACTTGTATCAGCGAGGTTTTTGACGGAATGAACGCTGAAATTGACGGAGATATAAAGCGCGAGGTCTATGATTTCATGCCCGATTTTTCCGTTAATCTGTCAAAGGCGGCTATCAACAGCGGCTTTGACGGCAGTACCCTAATTCTCTACGACAGCGAGGAAATAGCGCAGGCACAATCGGTCATGGAAACCTATGCCGCTGCTCTCCGTGCAATAAGCTCACAGAGCGAATTTGACGAATACATAGCCGATTTCAGTTCGGATATGGACTATTCGGATATAACAAAGCCGCAATTTACAGATGATACGGGAATAGAGCGTATCAGCGGTTATGAGGACAGCGTAAAGCGATTTCTCTATCTCCGTGCTATGGAGAGTATGCCGCAGTATGAGTATCTCTACGATGAAACCACTACCGAGGACGGGAAGACTTGCACCGTCCAAACACTTAATGTGACCGACAGCACCGGCAGCACGCAGACAGTTGAGTACACCTGTATCGGCGGCGGCACTATCTTTCTGCCGCGGTTCCTTGCTATGTACAATGTCCGCCAATGCCGGGAGTTTCTGGTGAATATGAACGAGCAGAGTGCCGCAGAAGAAAGCCTTGACGCGCAGCTTGCCGAGGCGATAGGTAACATTCCCGAAACTGCCGAGGCTGCCGAGGAATATCTTCATTCAACCTGGCAGGGGCTAACAGACGGCAGCGGAGCGATTAAGCTGAATGTGTTTGAAACCTCAAACCTTATTTCGCTGCTTGAAGATACCGTATATGACGGACAGGTTTCGATAACCACCGAGCGCACTAACAACAAGCTAAGTATCACGCTGGAATGTCCTGCAAACGATATGTGGGCGGAGATTTTCGGCATAGATGAGAGTATCGACCAATATGTTGAGGACTCCCAGAACGCTATCGAGCTTGCCCTGCATGACGCAGACATTCCGGAAGATGAATGGACGCTGAGCCTTGACAATATGGTACAGGCAGCATTATTTGTTTACTTTGAAGGTTTCTTTGAGCTGCCCGTTGACAGTTCCGCCCTAAAGTCCGGAACAAACGGCATACTCAATCAATGCGGCGAGGTAAGCAAAATACACAAATACAATTATGGCAGAGTATCGCACGACCTGCCGGAGGAAGGCATAACCTTGTGGCTGAACGAGAGCGTACCTGTCTACGCCAATCTGCTTGATTGTGGCAATTCTATTCAGTTTGCCTACATTTATGACGTGTGGGATATGGAGAACGGCGGTCATATTGCAAGCGCAGATATAACGAGTAATGTTCTGAATTACAGCGCGGTTACTATTGCCTATGTCATTGATACAGGGCAGTTTGAAAAGGACTACGGCTTTCCGTTTCCGAGCGTTGACGGACTTACCGATAACGGCACAGTGACGCTGTTTGTTGAATACTCCTGCCTTGCCAGCCTTGACGGTATTTCCGAGGAGTACGATATAGGAGAGGATATGCTGCTCCGCAGCGACGGCAGTTTTCGTGTGGGCTACGCACACAACGGAACAGCCGACAGCACACGCGACTTTATTACGGGGACAAATACTTGGTATCATGCTTTTCCGGCAGGAGAAACCATTCCGCACGTCAGCATAAAGGTGAGCATAATGAGCGGTGAGGTGTCGCAGCCACAGTATTCCCAGCCGCACTATTACCGCGGACTTTCTGCCGCAGATTTAGGTGTTGAGGTCAATCCACGATTGTGGTTCAAGGGTTTTAGGACGGGTATGTCTGATGAGCTTTTTGCAACTATTTCGGCGGTGCAGCCGTAAAACAGGAAACGCCCCATCGGGTGACGGGGCATTCAATCGGTATTATAATTTCATCTGCTCGACTTATGGGAAGTTATCGGTAAATCAGAAACGTTCATTTGCTTGACAAAAATTGAATAATATTTTCACTAATTTTTTTATACTCATAGTCGTGAACGTAATGCGGACAATCCAATTCTATATACTTTCCGTTATCCACTTGAGCAATATATTCTTCCGGTATTCTGCGCCATGTTTCTTTATCGAATCCTGTCCCTCCGGAGCCGTCCGAAATAAACAGCAGCATTGGAACCTGCGGAACGCCCATATCCTGCACTTTTTTCGCATTTGCCTTAACTGATTCGCATTCGTTGATCATCGTTACTGTTGCGGTACGGCTATAAAAAACTGCCCTGTAGATTTCCTTTTCAGTACTAGTTAACGTACCATTTGTAATTGCATCACTTTCTGAGATTCCCGGTATCAAACGAGTTACTCCGATTCCTGCTGCACAACTTGCAACACGCATAAGCGGCATATTGATTTTCATGCTTTCATAATACTGCGGTACTGCCATATCAAGTCCAATAATTGCAGAAATCTCATCGGGATATTTCTGTGCCCAATACAGTGCTTCAAGTCCGGACATTGAATGAGGACATAAAACATATGGTGCATTTAACCCTGCAGCTGTCAATGCGGCTCTTGTATCTTCCAGTATCGAATCAATATCTCTGTTTTTATCAACAACATCGCTGAACCCGTATCCGAATTTTTCTACGACCGCAATTCTATATTCATCGCTCAAACATGAATACAGGGATTTGAAATCTAAGATTGGAGAACTGGTACCTCCACCCGACATAAAAATCAGTGTCGTTTCACTATCTCCTTCGGTATAAACACTCATATTATTTCCATCAACCTGAACAATTTCTCCAAGCGGTGATAGAAATTCAGCTTCCTTTATTAAGTGAATACGGTGATTCATGTATATTGCTAATATCAAAATAATTATTATTGCAATGATAATCAAGAATAGTTTCACAATCTTTTTACGTTTCGTCATATCATTTCCTCAATTAAATTCCGATAAATCGGTTAGTTTTCTATTTGATTATATCACAATATCCACACCCTGTCAACAAGGAGAACAATATGACACCCAAAATCATCTTCAAGCAGCGCGACCGTCCTGCAAGAGCAAAACACCCATACGCAGCCGTAAGAAATGCGGAACACCTGCGGTACATAGGAGAACGCGACGGCGTTGCGAAAACCGAAACAGAAGAACATCTCCGCTACCTCGGCAATCGTCCGGGTGCTGCGGTCAATGCCGACACCGGAAACGGCTTGTTTGGCTATATCAATAACGAGTATTACCCCAGCTATTCAATGGAGGCGGCACAGAGCCATATCCGAAAAATGACTACTCCGTATCGCAATATCTTTCGCTGCATGTTTTCATTCACTCCCGAAACCGCAGAGGAAGCCGGACTATACTCCCTGTCCGATTGGCAGAGCTTTGCAAGAAAACTGATAGGCGTTATCGCAAAGCACATGAATATGGACGCAACCAATATAGAGTGGTTTGCCGCCGTTCACCTTAAGGAAGGACAGCCGCATATCCACTTAATGTATTGGGATAAAGCGCAGAGCGTTTACATAAGCAAGGTTGCTCCCGAAGCCTGCGACAAGATACGGGTTGAGGTTATTAAGAATACCTACCACGATTTCTATGTGAACCTGCGGAGCAAGGAAAATGAGCTGCTAGGTCAGTTCAAAACAGAGGTTGGAAAGGAAACCGGTGCCGCCCCTGTTCTTGACGAAATTGCTGAACGGCTTGAAAAAATACGCTCCATGCTGCCGAAAACAGGTCGCCTTGTTTACGCATATATGCCGCAGCCTGTCAAGGACGAGATAAATGCGCTTTCAACATTCATTATTCAGAGCAGCGACGAGGTAAAGCGGCTCTATGAACAGCTTATTGAAACCCGCCGTATTTACAACGAAACGCTGCACAGTACCGAAACCGATTGGGGGAAATATCAGATAGCCAAGTATGCCGGAAAGATGAACGACGATATTTATACCGCCGCAGGAAATGCCATAATTAAGGCAATAAGACAAGCGGAACGGGCAACGCAGAACAATCCGCGCGGGCAGTTCGTAAACAACAGACCGCATACGGTCAACACCGAAAAACTGTTGCTTGCCGTACTCACCGTAATACGCAACGCGGAGCGCGACAGCAACAATGCTCTGAACGAGGTCAGCCGTATTGCCTTTGGCAGAGGCGACTTATCACGGGAAGCTATCTCAGAAATACTCTACAAACTTGCGGACAAGCAGAACACAGCCGAATTTTAATGAAAGGACTTGATACTATGCCGGAAATCACAAACCCTATTCTTTTTTCGATAACCAAGAACGCAGGCATTATTGACCGCTATTGCAAGGAATGCGGAATTAAGCCTACCAAAATCACATTCTCCGGTCCAACAGATTTGCAGGACGTTGTTAATTCCGATCTCCGCAATATGCGCTTTCACGACGTTTATATTTTTGATACGGCTCTTTGCGTTGATAGCGAAGAATTTCTCAACTGTATGAAAGCGGCGCAGTTTCAGACGGACGCGCGTATCGTTGTCTATGCCGCAGAGCATTATGCGGGTGACGATTTGCTTGACGGTCTTGTCAGTATCGGTATAACCAACATTGTGGCGAGATACGATGAAAAGAATATTGAAGAAAACATCAAGCTGATGATGAACGACCTTGCTGAATGTCTAAGCGAGGACGGTTTATCCCACAAGAAATGGAGGAGATACCGGCGCGGCTATGACCCGGCGGCAGAGGCACGATATGAGCAAGCTCTCCGTGAAAAGGAAGCTGCCAAGCCCACATTCGCAAATGCAAAACTGAAAATAGCAGTGATCGGCGCACAGCCGCGCATAGGAACAACGGCTACCGCGATACATATAGCGGATTATTTCGTAAAGCACAAGGCGACGGCAGCTATCTGTAATTCTGCCGACTCCAACGCAAGCGACCTTCAGCTTGATATGCTCTGCGATATGTACAACGGCGTGAACGACGGCGACCACATCTACACAAACGGAATTTCGTTCTATAAGAAAGGCGCTGCTCCCGCGGAGGTAAATGTTATCATACATGATTTCGGAGCGATACGCGAAGAAACAGCGAGTCAGCTTGTGGGTTTTGATTTGATATACCTTGTCGGCGGTGTGTCATGGAGCGAGATTTGGATGACATACGCGGCGCAGAGTATGCTGCCGCAGATTAATTACAAGGTGCTTGTGCCGTTTGCCGACAGCTCCGTCCTTGACCGCAGTATAGAGATTGAGGACGAGGGGTGTTCCGCGATAGGAAAGGTACTGGCGGAGCAGAATTTTTCAGATATAATCTGCCTGCCTTATGCCGCCGAGGACTTTTCCTCCGAGGACTTTGAGAGCCTTTTCGATAAGGAATTTGGCGGTTACAGAGATACTACCATTGCTGAATAAAGATACCCTGCGTTGTCGGTGTTTGCCGGCGGCGCAGGGTGTTTTTTGTTATTCGGATAGGAGCGTCCTCCTACAGATTACTACCGGAGCAGCTCACTTAAATTCAGCAGAGCTGCGGCTTTATCCTTTGGCAAACACCTGAAATTTTCCAAAAGCATTCTTTCTTCCTGTGTAGGAAACATAACCTCATCGCTCTCATTAAACAATTCTGCGAGCGTTATTCCTAAAGGTTCAATAAGCCGTGAGAGTGTTTCGACAGTAGGCTGCCGTTTCCCCAGCTCAATACTGCTGATATGGTTTTGTGAGATAGCTGTGTCTTTTGAAAGCTTGTATATTGAGATTTTCTTGGTTTCCCTTATAAATCGCAGCTTGTTTCCAACATTCATATCCAGCACCTCTGCATGACCATTATACCTAATCTTGTCTACACTTATATTATAGTATATAGCCCAAAAGAATATAATGTATATAGAGGTGTAGATAATAGTATTATTTAGGTGTAGATTTGTGTAAAATTACCATTGATAGTAAGGTGTAAAGTGTGATAGTATTAGTACATATATTGGTATAAGACGAAAAGAGGTACACCATGAAACAACATTTTCCAGCTATTTTACTGGCATTATTATTTATAACCGGCTGCACAGACCGCTCCAATGTTTCTGAACAAGAAAGCACAACGACAGCAGCGACTACAATATCTTCTTTCAGAGATGATGAAAACATCGAAGAACATACAGCAAGCACCTCGTCCGAAATTACTGAACCTACGCAAGGCATATCTTCAGAACCCACACAAGAACCGGAACCGGTCATCACATCCACCAAACCACCCGCACCGGCAACCACCCCAGCTGCACTGACTTCAACCACCACTATAACAATCGAGATAGCCGCAGGAACGCTCGTTGAATATCAAGAGCTGATAGTCCACTTTATCGACGTCGGGCAAGGCGATAGCACATTTATCGAGCTGCCAAACGGCGAAACCATGCTTATCGACGCAGGAGAGCGCGAGTACGGCGATAAGGTGGTAGCCTACATATATAATCAAGGCTACGACACGCTGGACTATGTTGTAGCCACCCACCCACATACCGACCATATAGGCGGAATAGTAGACGTACTTAACGCTTTCCCTACCAAGAATTTTTACATGACATCGTATGTAAACCCCACCCAGACCTTTGACGATATGCTTACCGCAGTAGAGAACAACGGAGCAGCCGCACATGAGGTAATGGCAGGAGCGGTCATAGTAAGCGAACCCGAATTGCTTGTTGAGGTAGTTGCGCCGAAAGCGCTTGCAGATGACAGCAACAACAATTCTGTTGTCATTAAGCTCACATACGGCGAGAACAAATTTCTTTTCACAGGCGACGCAGAGAAAGACGAGGAGGACGGTATTTGGACTAACATCAAGTGCGACGTTCTAAAAGTCGGACACCACGGCTCGGATACATCATCAACGAAGAATTTCCTTAAAAAAGTCGAGCCGACCTATTCCGTGATAAGCTGCGGCTTGTACAACTCCTACGGACACCCGGACGAGGCTGTCCTTAAGCGGCTTTATGACCGCAACATCAATGTGTACAGAACGGATATTCAAGGCACTATTGTATTCCGTTCGGACGGCAAAGACATCACCGTCAATAACGCTCCCGTCGAATACACACTGCCTGTTACAACGACCACCACGCAAGCGACCGAACCACAGGAAGAACCGGCAAGCTTAACCTATGTGCTGAACACCAACACCAAAAAGATACATTACCCAAGCTGTTCATCGGTAGACCAAATGAAAGAGAAAAACAAGGCGTACACGGACGATTATGCCGGAGCGATAGCACAAGGCTATGTACCTTGCAAAAACTGCAATCCAACGGGATAAAATTCGCTTGTTCTGTTGCAATTTTTCTGATTTGTGATATAATAAGAGTAGCTTTTACCGAATTACTGAAAAAGAAAGGAATATCACTAATGGCAGAACAGGAAATACTCTCTTTGAGCCGTGACACCTATAAGAAGATAAAGGCGTTCAATCGTGAACAGATGGAACAGTTCATCGCTGAAATTTATAAAGAGGCTGAAGAACGCTATTCCGAAACTGCGGTTAACCTTGACCAACTTAGAGCTGAGATAGGGCAAATCAAGGGCATAGGCGAAAACCGCTTGAATGAGATAATGGCGGTAGTAGAGAGAAATCTGAATGATAGCGAATAAAGCTCTATACCCAAGCAGCTACACCTGCACTTGAGCAATGATATATCATTATTAACATCAACGCCGATTGAATAGTTTTTCTTGCAAGAGAATTATTCTGTCGGCGTTTTGGCTAGTCCGGTAACACTTACGCTTTATCAGAGCGCAAATACTAAAGCCCAAAATAGTGGGTTTCTGCTTACGCTGATGAAGGGTGATAAGGTGGTCGAGGTTGCGGAAATATGTGCCGATTTGCTGTTGTTCCTCTATTGATGGCATACACATTTTGCACTCGCACAGTTTGTCATAATAGAAGTATTGCCGCACACTTCCTTCTTG
>JAGAJA010000045.1 GCA_017829075.1 Oscillospiraceae bacterium
ACCTCTGTGTTCCCGAACGGTTTTTCCCTGCACTCACCTGATTTTCGTTTCTTCCACAGATAGGACATTTCCTACCTGCTACTTCTTTTGCTTTCTTCATACTTCTTATTATACCATATTGTGCGCGTTTTGTCCACACTTATGTGAAATAGATTTTCCGGCTTGTAGTGCTACAATAGATATTGGACAGAAAGACAGAAAAAAGTATTGAGAGATAGACCAAAATCTGCTAGAATAAAGTTACCACACAAAATTCAAGTGAAAGAAGGTCGATCTCTCAATGAACAGTATAACACAAGAAATGCGGTTTCGTCAATCCCTAATGAAGTATTGCGAGAAATATGGTGTGAAACGAGCTTCTCGCAAATACAACAAGAGCCGTTCATACATGTATACTCCGCGCCACAATGGTAAGGTCGAACGCAGCCACCGCGAAGACCACAATAAATTCTATTCCTGCCATAGTTTTTATTCCTGTGATGACCTTAATCAGCAGTTAAAAGCCCACCTCCGTCGCTCCAATGACCGTCCTATGCGCCCCCTTGGTTGGTTATCTCCCATTGAATTTCTTTCTAACTATCGTGTACAAAATCATTGACAAACCTACATATCCATTTTTTAGTGAAGTGTTATTTGAAAGAGGACAAGGAAAGTTGGACAAACTTCCTTGTCTGGCTGAAAGAACGGGGTCTGAAAGGTGTCAAAATGGTTGTTGGAGATGAGTGCTTGGTGATGTGTGAATCTGTGAACGAGGTGTTCCCCGAAGCCAAATACCAGCGCTGCACTGTACATTTTTACCGCAACGTTTTCTCAGCAACTCCCCGAAACAGAATGCGTGAAGTGACCCGAATGCTAAAAGCAATACACGCTCAGGAAAGCAAGGAAGCTGCGCGAAAGAAGGCAAAAGACGTTGTGGAGCAGCTTCGCGCAATGAAGCTGAAAGAAGCCGCTAAAAAGGTTGAGGACGGTATCGAAGAAACGCTGACATACATGGATTTCCCGTCGCAGCATTGGCTTAAGATACGCACCAACAACGTCATTGAGCGCATGAACAGGGAGATCCGACGGCGAACAAGAGTAGTCGGAGCCTTCCCGGACGGCAATTCAGCCTTGATGCTCGTATGCGCAAGGCTCAGGTATGTTGCGGGAAAAGACTGGGGTTCTAAGCGTTATCTCTGCATGAAATGTATGGATTACGCTTCCGAATAACGACATTCTATGCTTGCTACTAAAAATTCTATAGGGAAATTTGCGAATAATACTTGACATTACCCAAACTTCCCCGAATATGCTTGACCAGCCGCAACCCGCTCTCTGAGCCGCATTGAGGCTTTGGGGAGCGGGTTGTTTTGCGCTTCAGCTGTTTCTGACAAATTTTTTTACCTTATGTTCAGTATCATCGCTTACCTCAGTGTATTTTTCATTAAGGATCGGCTTAATCGCGCCACTTATCCCCCATTTTATATAAGAAATATAAATTACTTCATATTCTTCAATGTTATCCGGAAGATCAGTTAACGCGCAATGATTGATCTTATCTCTCTTTCCTTTTTGGGTAAGATAATAATCCATACCTGAATCTGCGTAAAAATTATGATCCAGAACAAAAATAACCGACGGTGAATAAATATCATTGCATGAGCGAATATACTCAGCCACACCTGCATAATTCTGATTGTTAGTTCTGTCATTGGCAGGATAAGGATTCCACTCGGAAACTCTTAACCAGCCTGTCATCAGCAAAATAGCTCCGGCAAACGTTGTCAGTGTCTGCATAGTGTATTTCTTTGACAGAGCCGAACTGATAGATTCTATACAATAATCAAGGCTATATGCAATAATATAGAGCAAATAAATAATCACCGAGATGAAGTACCTGTCGATAAACAAGGAATTCTCCGGATTGATGACCGTTGAATAAATGTAATCTATGGTTAACAATGCTATCGGGATCAGCAGAAATACAATATTGTCGTAATCCTCGCAAAAGCTGAATTTCTTGTTCTTTATAGCAATGATAGTTTGTACCGATATGAGCACAGCTCCGAATATAAGCATTGCAAAGAGGAAATCGTTGCTGCCGCTGAGCCACTTCAGCGTATTCAGTAGCTTTTCGGGCGTAGGCGCTCCTGCCCACGGATAATTAACAACTTCATCAAGTCTATCAAAGAATGTGGTGCAGAACCAGAATACTGCGTATGCGGCAGGAAGAACAAACTGAAACCAGCTTTTTTTAGAGCCCTTCCTCAACAAAAGCAATATAAAATCCGAAAACAACAGCATACAGCCGGCAGCAAACCCGAATTGATGAACGTCCATAGAACATATAGCAAAGACGTTGTACAGGACTATATCCAAAGTTCTTTCGTTTCCGAGGTTTTTGTGCTTCCTGATATAAAAATATACCATCAATGAGGAAAATAGGATAAGGAAAGGATATTGTCTGTACTCCATTGCACACTGATATATCACCGTCAGAGAAGAAGCAACCAGCGTTGAAAGCAACACGCCCATGCGCTTTCCCTTTACAAGCCTTCCAATTTCTCCTGCAACAAATATTGCGATCGCAACACAGATCTGAGAAAGGAGCATGAGATTCTCCTGACCATACGGCACAAGATAAAGCCATAACTTTATAAGGAAAAAATGCAGGTCGGTTCTGTAAGGATAGCCCTCATACATCCAGCCGATAGGCCATACTTCATCTCCCCAGAGCGAGCCTTTTGCGGATACACTCTGTAAAACAATCACCAATAATACAGCTAACGTAATATAATACAGCCTATCCCAATTCCTTGCAAACCAAGCCCATATTATATTTTCAGGCTTCTTGAGTACAGCAAAGCAGGGAAATGCCATAAGCGCACAGACAAGCGCAATAAATACAAGGATATTCACAGCCTTGTATCCGTAAACCAAAGCGCTGTTTGATGTGGGGATTTTCACCTTGAAATCCGCGCTGTTTTCACTATACAGGTCATACTCTGTTGTAGTGCCGTTGTATGTAATCTCTACAATGCCACGGTATGCGTTGTTGTCAAACACCAGCGCGCGGTCAATCCCTACCGGGAGAGAAAGCGTAACGCTTCTGGTAACACCATCAGGCTGACGGTCATCGGTTTCCGGACGCCACATATAGCAATCGCCTTTCCAGAACCATTTTCCTTCTATGGCATTATCCAGCACTATATCATTGCCTTCCAGCTTCAGACATTTTATCGACACCTCGCTGCCGAGAGCGTTTTCGTTCTTTTCGCCTGTCGCAGTTAGCGTGATGTTCTCCGTGGGACGAGGGAGCAGGTCTGTTATCTTTCCGGAAATCAACGACGCAATCAAGGTCAACGCACAAAGCCCGACCACAAAGACTGCCGGCTTTTTTCTGAACTTTCCGAAAAACAGCGCCATTCCCACCATGAGCAATATCACAAACAAAATTTTGACCATTAACAGCATAATATATCTCCCATTTTACCGAAATTCACTTATTTTTTCAGGAACTCTTCATACCTGTCGCATATCTCTTTTGTATCGCCAAAGGCGACCATTTTTCCTTTGTCCAGCCACAACACCTTGTTGCACATCTCGCGTATTTGACCGATAGAATGCGAAACAAGCAGCGTTGTTGCGCCCTGCTTCATTATCTCGCGCATTTTGTCCTCGCTCTTTTTTCTGAACGCGCCGTCGCCAACGGACAGCACTTCGTCGAGAATAAGTATATCAGGCTGAACAAGACTTGCTATCGAAAACGCTAACCTTGACTTCATTCCCGAAGAGAGCTGACGGAATTTGCTGTCCTGAAAATCCTGCAATTCCGCAAACTCAATTATTTCATCATACTTTTGCTTCATGAATTCTTTGGTATACCCCAGCATCGCTCCTCTGAGAAAAGTGTTTTCCTTTACGGTCATTTCATTGTCAAAGCCGGACGCAAGCTCAAGCAGCGAAGCGATATTTCCTTTAACGTTCACAGTTCCCTCTGACGGGCGCATTATCCCTGTAATTACTTTCAGCAATGTGGATTTCCCGGCGCCGTTCTTGCCGATTATCCCCAGCATATCTCCGTCCTGAAGCTCAAACGAAACATTGTTCACTGCAAGGAACCAGCTCACTTTATACTGCCCTTTTATATGACGAAGGATATATTCTTTAAGACCAACGCTTTTGAAGTCGCCTTTTTTATAACGCACAGATACGTTTTCCAGTTTAAGTGTCATGATACTCCTCACATATAATATACAAATTTGTAGTTGCTCTTTTTATAGATAATGCAGCCTATCACAAGAAGTACTATCGCATAAGCCGCACAGAGAAGATGATGTACGGCGGACGGCACCTGCCCGTCAATGACCGCAATGCGGATATATCTGATAAAAACATATACCGGATTCAGCATAAACAGATTCTGAACAGCCTGCGGATAAGAGTCCACTGTATAGAATATAGCCGACATATAATGAAGCAGCAGCGTGAAGATATCATACAAATACTTGACATCTTTAAAAAAGACATACAGCGCCGATAATATCATGCCTACTCCCAGATTAAAGACCACAAGGCAGAGAATAGGGTACACAATAAGCAGCATCGTCCACGAGAAGCTGATACCGTCGATCACAACAAACAGGAAGAATATCACAAGCGTAAGCAGGAAGTTAAACAGACAGGAAATATTCTTCGACAGCAGGAACAGATATTTGGGGATATTAATTTTTGTGATTATTCCGGCGTTCGATGTTAGTGAAGTCATGCCGTTTGTGGTGGAATCCTTGAAGTAAGAGTACACAATGTTTCCCGCAAACAGATAAATGGTATAGTGAGCGGTATTACGTCCGAAAAACTGCGTAAACACAAGGCGCATCACAAGCAACGAAAGGAGCGGAGAGAGCAGGCTCCACACTACGCCAAGAGATGTGCCTTTATATTTTGAGTTAAAATCCCTTTTTACCAGTTCCTCAAACAGAAACGAGTGCTTTTTTAGGTTTAATATAATCTGTTTCATGTATTTTCCTGTTCTTTCGCGCCGGTGAGCTGGAGTATCTTCTTATATACCCGCTCGCAGTTTTTCTTGTCGTGATATGCGTAGAATCTATGAATTCGCTCTGCGTACTTATCTTTCAGCTTGCAGCCGGTTTTCATATACTCTATTATAGTATCCACGGTAGAATCAAGATCGTATGTCACCTCTCCGAAGCCGTCGCGCTCATAGTCAAAATAGCCCTTGGTATAAACGTGATCTCCGGCAAAGAATTCATTGGCATCGAACTGAGTATATATCACCGGCTTTTCAAGATACGCAGCATCGAACGCAACAGAAGAATAATCCGTGACGATCATATTGCTTTCTGCAAATATACGTCGATAGGAGGTATCTAAATTAAGTATCTCAATACGGCTGTCCGGCTCGAAATATTCCATCGCGCTCTGAGAATTGGGGTGCGGCATATAGCACAGCTTATATCCGTATTCCTCAGCGGCGGCGATAAGACGGCGATCATTGAGCAGATCATGATAGAATTCTCGGTATCTGCTTTTTTCAAATCGGTTGGTGGGATACCATACGCCCTTTATCGGAAGCATAAGATAGCTCCGCCATGTAGGCATGATTGTTATGATTTTTTTCTCATCACGATAGAGCAAATCATATCTGGGCAACCCTGTAAGCCATACATTATCCGCACCAAAGAAATATTCTCCGTTTACAATAGAATCATATTCCCCAACGGCACTTGTTACAAACCCCGAAAAGTTGTTCGTATATCTGTTCAGCCAGCCGCTCAGATCGTCTTTAATTATCCCATGCTGCAGAAAAACAAATTTCTGCTCTGAAAGGAACTTCCTATACGGAGCAAAATACTTCCTGAACGGATTGATTATAAAATCATCTCCCGAAGATGAAATTATCACATCAGCCATCAGGTGCAGCAATTTGTGCTTGTGGGAATAGAAATCAACAACCTTTCCCAGTTTGCCTAACCGCTCGAAATCGGGGCTGTCTTTTCTTACAACAAAATACACATCAAGTCCGGTGTCTTTAAGTGAGCAAAGATACCTAAACAAAGCCTCTCCATTATCGTCAGCTTTATTTACTCTGTCTGATATGAGCCATATCTGCTTTCTCTTGAATTTCTTGAGGATATTTAGCGCCTTGAGCGCATAGTATGCTTTCCTGTCGCTTTTTTTCCCGTTTTTCAGAGTAGTCAGGAATTTCTTTCTGCGCTTCGCCTGCTCTGTCTTACTGCACTTTTCAAAATAAAGGAAGTGATCCTCCCTCGTAACCATGTACCCGTCCTTACAGTAAAAGGCGGTTTCATACTCTGTGCCGATAGGAGAGAAAGCGCCATATCTTATGTCATTCTTTACAACAATATGACCATTCCAGATTAGAGCAATAGCTATTTCAGCGCGTTCTTCGTCATTCTCCAAAGTTACCTCTCCGATAAAAGAGAGACCGCGGTAAAGCACATCTCCGAGGCGGTATTCGTTGGTATCTCTCTCGGCAATAATCTTACACGGAATATAAATATATTCATCGTTCTTTGTTATACGAAGCGCCACCTCAAACTTCTCGTCCGGGGCAAATCCCAGCACCTTAGTAAAGCCCTCAATGCGAAGAGTGCAGCCGATTATATTGATGAAGTCGATTTTAGTGTAACAGCTTGACAGCCAGTACAATAAGGTGTTGCCATATCTGAGCCTAATATCATCAGGATAAATGCTTTTTTCCGGCAGACGTCCGTATTTATAGCGCAGCATCATAGCCTTGTGTTCATTCCAAATACTGCGCTGCGACAATATAATCTGGTCGTCAAAATGCTCTAGTGACTCGGAAAGTACGCGCTTATATTCCTCTACTCCGCTTTCACCAAGTAGCGAAAACGCATTAGTATCATACTGATTTGAAAATCTCCATTTAAGATCGCAGACTAGTATATTCTGGAAGTAATAAGGGATATAACCCCACTTGTTTTTGCAAAATTCCACTGCCCAGTCAATAAGGTATGTGAAATAATCAGTATACCAGCCGATTTTCTTCTTGGAGGATTGAATAAGGGATTCTTCTCCCGAACTTCTTCGACGGTAATAATAATGACAATACGGCACAAGCCCCATAGTCATCTTCTCAGAGAGAATCATTGAGATATACTTTATATCTTCACCGCAAACCAGATGACTGTCAAATGTGACCGTATCCTTATATTCAGACTTAAAAAACGACGCATTGACAAACATCAGCGGGCAGTCGTACTCATTAAAGAGTTCGGCGATTTTCGCGTGCTTACTGAATTTGTAGTTCTGCCAATGCTCCCTATTAACTGCGTCAAAAAAGGCAATCGGCATAGTCACGATATCAGTTTCCTCATAATGCGCTTCATAGAATTTGTGCATTTCATGAAGAACGTTGTCGGAAAACTTATCGTCCGAGTCAAGGAAGTTCATATACTTTCCCTCAACGTATTTCAGACCCTCGTTGCGTGCAGAGGCAACCCCGCCGTTTTTCTTGTGAACCACTTGGAAATTAGGATACTTCTCCGCATATTCATCGCATATCTTTCCTGAACCGTCCGTAGAGCCGTCGTCCACCATTATTACCTGAACTATACGCTCAAACGGTATCTGTACGCTGTTTCCCTCGCTGTCGGTTTCGGTGATTTCCCGAATATCCTGATCAACGATGCTATCAAGTGTTTCTCTCAGAAACGGCTCACAGTTATAAACAGCCATTACTATCGAAAAAATATACTTATAACTCATAGTTTACCTTTCAAACCCTGATTTTTCAGGCAATATTGCTTCCAACATCTGTATGATCTCTTCCTTGGTCTTTTCAAAATCTGCTAATTTTTCATTGTCGTTTATACAGATGAATTTATATTTATGAGAAAGTACGTCACTTTTCAAAGCTTCGTTGTTGTCCCTTGCCCTGAAGTATTTTCCTGCCTTGGCGCTCATAGGAACGAAGCTTCCCTTGACAAGCTGCCAGTATTTCATCAGCCACTGATTAACATTTGTAGGGCTACGGAATTTGCACGAACAGGTCTGATCCAGTATATCCGGTTCTTTTTCCCATACCTCTTCAAAGGTGCTTTTAAGGAAATTGCTTGCAAGATGATTATTATAAAATCCCTGAAAATAATGCCACTTGTAAAGAAGCATTGTTCTGACAAGATGTTTGCCGTACTTAGGCGACAGATATTTTCTCAGGTTCTGTTTAAAGCAGGCTTTCTTTTTGAAATTCTGATTTATCACGGACATATTTGAGCCGATAATATGACCTACGCTGTCCTTTCCGAAAGACACGGTATTGAGCGCAAAAATATCCAGCGGCAGACCGTTTTTGAAATAATCCTCAGGCTTAGTGGGCGACACAACAAACACATCATCATTAAAGTATACAAAATGCTCGGAAAGCCCCTTTATTCTATGGAGATTAAGCTCTATCGTATGCGAGTTGAATGTAGGCAGGTATTCACTCGGAATATAGTCCCTGTGATTAACGATTTCCAGCTTAGGATTTGATGTATCAAGCCATGACGGGATATGCCCCCATGTCACGAAGAATATTTTCCGTACAAAAGGCGCATATTTCTCCACCCCTCTGAACCAATACCTGAGATTTCCCCAGTCACGGAAGCGAACTTCGCGGTTATCCGCCTCCTTCTCCGGGCTGTACTGCCGTTTTTCGGAAAGCCATTTCTCGTCTTGACCGTCAACCCATATTATTACAAAATCTATGTCTAAATTCATCATATTTTTACCCATGAACTGATATGCCATTTGCTGAGATACGGCTTTTCAGCAATCTTTATAGTGCATTTTCTTTAGTTTGTCCAGCGCTCTTTTAGGGATAAGTCCAACGATAAGGGGCTTTATCGCAAACGCTATCCCTATCGGGAACAAACCGCAGCGATAGAAGCCTATCCATTTTACTGCCGCTTCATTGAAGCGATAGCGGTATTTCCTTTTTCCATAGGAAACTCTATTCTGGCGATAATAATAAAGAACCTCATCTATATTTTCGCCCTTAAATCCCGCCGCATACATTCTGAGCAGCATATCATAGTCCTCGCAGCGGGTCACCAGCTTTCGGGAGCTGTATCCGCCGACTTTTTCCAGAGCCTCCCGCCTGAACATAAGCGTAGGGTGCAGGAAAGGCAGTGTATACAAGAAATCCTTCTTTTTGGGTTTTGAACAAAACCAGTATCCCCCAACAGAATCCCCCGGATTGTGTTCAAAATACCGCGCTCTTGTTCCGACAAAATCAATGTCCGGGTAGCTGTCAAGGTATTCTACCTGCTTTGCGATACGGCCAGGGTGTGATATATCATCTCCGTCCATTATTGCGATATAGTCGCCATTGGCTATATCAATGCAGCGGTTTCTGGCGCCCCCCGCTTTCATGTTGACGGAATTTTTCAGAAGAACAATCCGGCTTTCACCGGAAGTCATTCTCTTCACAGTGTCGTATGTATCGTCCGTTGACGCGTCATCGCATATTATCAGTTCAAGATCAGTAAAGCTCTGATCCAGTATGGAATTCACCGCTTCTTTGAGGATATCCATATTGCCTATATTGTATACGGACATTATCACTGATACTTTCATTCTATCCTCCTGAAGTTTCCTGACACTATTGCATCATTATAACACAAAAGCATATTAATTTCAAGCAAGTAATGTGTTTCGGCATTAACCAGAGATTGCATCAGCACAGGCAGTTTCAACGCATCTTCCAAGTCCGATTTATCTCATTGCGTCAGATGTTGCATTGTCAATCTCGCCCCGGCAAATCAGCAAAGCTGTTTATACTTGTCAGGCTGGTGTGTGAAGTGTTTTCAATTATATGTAACACGTCTGGTGCAAGTCCGGATCGTTAAGTATCACATAATAATTAGCAATATTAACCCTTTTCCTTCCTCAGTTTAGGTTAATTATTCACACTCCCATAAGTAACAATACATTGCCGAATATCCACATTTAATGTCGAAGATACAGAATAAAAACCGCTCCCGGAACCGAATCGAGGCTTTGTGGGGGCGGTTTGTTTGTTATGCGAATGCCACAGCAGGCTTACAATCATATCATATGGAGTTTTCTATTCGATATAGCGCTTTTCACCGTTTGGATACTCCGCATTGTCGCGCCCGCGTGCTATGGATCGGGTAAAGAGAAGGAAGAATTTGATTCAGTGTGAGTTAACAGTATATATAATCATTATATACCTACTTATGAGCGTTGTCAATAAACATGGTTCGAAATGACGTTAAAGTGCCGCGAATTTATGTTGCGTTCTCCTCGCGCACCTGCCTTTTTGCCTGTCTTATCCTATCCATTCTAACCAACCCCAATCTGGTCTTTAGACTTCATTAGACCTTTGGGAATTTAGTTTACCACTTTTGCGTTTTTTTGTTCAAGCCGCGGAGGGAGGATACGATACAGCAGGAGAGCCCCAAGCAAAGCTATATGCCATGATAGGAGGCTTAACGACAAATATGGTGCATTACACTTTTTGGCTTACAACAAGTTTCCAAAGGCGACCATTTTTTATTTCCTGGCTGCTGCTTTTGCGTGGTATCGCCTTGAACTGCTCTGATCAGTTTAATAAATCGAAAGCATGCTCACTGATGATTTTGTTGATAAGGTCAGGGAAGACCAGTTTGAAATATCACCCTCGGTCAAGCGTTCTAGGAGCTTTTCAAGCTATGGGCGATTGCGCTTTGTGCCAGTCATCTTCTCGTTGTAGCGGTAGTCAACACCATATTTCTGGAGCATATCAAGCTGACGGTCAAGGTTCTGCTGTTCCGTGGAAACACGGGCGTAGCCGAATACAAAATTCTTCATCAGAACTCACCGCAATAGTCGTAGGCGCATTCATCGAGGATTTTAGCAAGAGCCTGTTCGAAATCACCGGGGTGATAGAGCATTTCCTCGATTTCCTCAACTAAATAGCCGCAGCACAGAAGCAGGTCGATGTCCTCTCTTCCAATCTTTCCGGCAAAATACCTAAGTCTTGCACACACGAGATTTATACTGAATTCCCGTCCGAAATGATGTATTGATTACAACAAAAAACGGTCGGCATACCGTTTGTTTGGAGTGTCGCTTTCATAACCACATATTGTATTTTCTGAATGCTTCTTTATAGGCAACCAACTCCGGTGCGCCCATATCGTTATCCAGTTGTAATTACGCTAAACCAAACAATTCTTTTTATAATTGCCGTAGAGTAATGAACAATGAGTTCTCTGTCACCGTTATAGTCAGCCCGGAAGCTGAAGATTTCATGCCTCAGGATCTTTATTATCTGGCATACCATATAGTTTATATTATAGCGAAAAATATCAGATAATGTTTTCTGTACATAAAAATTCATCCTTGAAATCGTGGGATTTATATATAATTATGATTTACTACTTATTGCTTGTATTCATAAATTAACTCAGTGCGGTCATATTTCCGAATTTCAATAATATATTATAGCAATGGAGTGAAAGAGTACAACCTCCCCAACACCATAACATAATGATGAAAGGAGCCATTGCTATGACTACATACAAAATAACCACCACCGTGACCTCTCCTGCCGCCAAGCGGGAGCAGATGAGAATTAACGCCGCCCGGGAGATATACAAGCAGCTTCTGAAATACCACAGTGAAAAATACTTGAGAAAATCGGCATAACGCCACAGAGGAAGTGATAAAATGACGGCAATTTATGCCCGGCAGAGCGTGGATAAAAAGGACAGTATCTCGATAGAAACCCAGATAGAAGCCTGCAAGCGCTGCTGCGACGGGGAATATAAAATCTACTCGGACAAGGGTTGGAGCGGCAAGAACCTTGAACGTCCGCAGTTCCAGACGCTTCTCGCGGATATAAAATCCGGCGGCATTGAGAAGATTGTCGTATACAAGCTGGACAGAATAAGCCGCTCGCTGAACGATTTCTCTAACCTCATGGAAGTGTTCAAGAAATACGGCGTGGAGTTCGCGTCCACCGTCGAAACCTTTGATACTTCGACTGCGATAGGGCGCGCCATGCTGGGAATAATCATGGTTTTCGCGGAGCTGGAGCGGGAAAATATCCTGTTGCGCGTAAAGGATAATTATTATGCACGGGGCGAAAAAGGGCTGTATCTAGGCGGAGTTCCGATTTTTGGATTCGACAAGATACCCACAAGACTGGACGGAATAAAGACTTCGGTGCTTGTTCCAAATCAGCAGCTTTCCACCGTGGAATACATCTACAACACCTACCGCGAGAGCCGCTGTTCCCTCGGAGATATCGTAAAAGTCCTCAATGAGCAGGGGATTCCTTCACCCGGCGGCACGGCGTGGGACAGCAGCAAGGTCAGCCGTCTGCTGAGAAGTCCGATTTACGTCTGCGCGGACGTGGAGGTTTACCGCTATTTCAAGGACAAGGGTGCGAAGATATCCAACCCGGTGGAGGATTTCACAGGGCAGAGAGGGTGCTTTCTGTACGGAAAGCGGGAGTCCAACGAACGCAAGTACACCGATGTCCGTGACCATGTACTGTCGCTGGGGCTGCATGACGGTGTCATTCCTGCGGATCTGTGGCTGGAGGTTCAGTATAAGATGGATGGAAATTCCCAGATAAAAAGGGGCAAGAGCGGGAGTTATTCGTGGCTTACCGGGCTTATAAAGTGCGGGAAATGCGGCTATTCCATGCGTGCGATGGGCGGAAAATACTTCTACTGCACCGGAAAGGCTAACCTTCACCTGTGCGGAGGAATTGACGGAAAGCCAGAAATCGCTGATGTGGAAGAAGCGGTTTATGCTGAATTGCAGCGGAAATTCGACGAGATACGTGATATAGTAATCGATGAGAAAAAGCCGCAAAGCTCCCCGAAAGCAAACAAACTGAAAATGCAGCTGGAAACGCTGAACACGCAGATAGACAACCTTGTTGACAAAATCGCGGAAACCTCTGCGGCAATAGGCAAAGTCCTTGAGGAGCGGCTGGAGCGGCTGATAGCGCAGCGGGAGCAGGTTCATCAGGAGCTGGACAAGCTGGACGGCTCGTCTAAGCCTAAGCAGCGGTATCAGGAACTTATACCGCTTATAGACGAATTCAGCGATATGCCTATGGAAACCAAACGGGAAATCGCGGGGCAGTTTATCAGCAAGATCCTGCTGTGGGAGGACAGGATTGAACTTCAGTGGAAATTCTGATATCTCGTTTGCAATAGTAATAAATTTAGGTTATATTATCTTCATGTAGCTATATAGGCTATCCGTTTATAACGGCTCATAGAAAGTTCCCCGAAGCTTTTTAATCAAATGTACGCAGGCGAGCTATTATGGAAAAAACGTCTTTACAGTGATCCAGCGTACATTGCATCATTAAAAAATACGTTTTCAAGTCTGAATCATTTGGAGATAACAGAGCAAAATCTGAATTTGTTTCTATATGGATACAGATTGGATAAGGATCACCAATACGACAAAGACAGACCGTTGTCAAAGCTTACATATGACCTAGGGAAACGCTGATTAAAACAAAATCGCCACGCTCAAACCCGCATACTCACGCGGCTGATTTTGTTACGCTTCGCTTTAATCAGCGTATCCCTAGTGCTGCGCAAAGAAAAAGGAGATGAAAAAACAATAGAATGCAGACACTTGACATAATGTTAATAGTGTTTTATAATAATATCAACCATTTAAGCTGCTGCTATGTGTATAGCAGATATCTCAGATAATGTCACGGCTGAAAACCGCTTTAGTTCCGGATTTTGGAGATTCCCATAACACAATGAACTATTGTTTTGTGCTGAGCAATAAATTTTACTGTGCGAAAAAAGTCGGAGGATAGGTCTTTATGGTAACATGGTTTTATTTCATAGTATTTGTTCTGTCGCTGGTTATGACCGGTAGCTTTCTGTACAGGAATAAAAAGACAGATACGGTGTTTATTCTGTTCAGCATACTTGTTATGATAAACTGTCTTGGAAGATATATGCTTGCCGCTTCTCAGACTCTGGAAATGGCGCTTTGGGCAAATAAGTTCTTGTATGTGGGAGGCTGCTTTGCTCCGCTTTTGCTGACGTTTATAACTGCAAGGCTTTGCGGCATAAAGATACCAAAGGTACTTGGAGTTTTCCTGACACTGTATTCCACTGTTGTCATGGCGCTGGTAATGACTATTGGACACTGCGGGATATATTATAAGTCGGCTTCGCTGGCGCAGGGAGACGGATTCAACTATTTGGTGAAGGATTACGGGCCTCTGCATATCCTTTATCCCATAATGATGATGATGTACGGCGGGATACTTGTTTTTTATGTTGTGTATGCGCTGCGCCATAAGCAGAATATTTCTGTCGGTTCGGTAACATTGATAAGTATTCTTGGCTTTGGAATAATCGCACTTTATCTTATAGAAAGGCTCACCGACTCCAATATTAGCTGGCTTTCAATAGGTTATCTGTTTGCGATATTAATAATGATAAGGCACTTTGAACGGCTGAATATGTATGATATGTCCGCAAATATCGTAACCTCGATCGAGAAGATGAAAGAATACGGCTACATGGTGTTTGATGACAAGCTGAGGTTCGTCAACGCCAATGATTACATCAAAGAAATCTTCCCGGAGATCAACGGCTGGACAGTGGACAGCGAGGTTGAGCAGTCCGACAGCTACCTGTACGGAGAGGTCGTCCGTTTTCTGACCAACTGGGACGGCGACGATAAAAACGGCAGAAAGACAATAAAAGTAGGAGAGCGCTATCTGGAGCTGAATATCCGCACTATCTCCTACGGCAGAAAGGAAAACGCAGGTTTCTTGCTGGAATTTGCCGACAGAACGCTGGAGCGGAAGTATTACAATACGATAGAGGATTACAACGCGGATCTTGAAAAACAGGTTGCGGAAAAAACCGCCCACATACTTCATATCAAGGACATGATGGTGCTTGGCATGGCGGATATGGTGGAAAGCCGCGACAACAACACCGGCGGTCATATAAAGCGCACCAGCGAGGTTATCCGGGTGTTTGCGCGCCGACTGTCGGGAAGCTGTGGCTGGCTCGGCATTGACGAGCTTTTGCTCCGCCGCATTGAAAAGGCAGCCCCGATGCACGATCTCGGAAAAATCGCGATCTCTGACGCGGTTCTTCGCAAACCGGGAAAGTACACCGAGGAGGAGTTCAACGAGATGAAACGTCATTCCGCTGAGGGCGCGAAAATTGTCGAGAGCATTCTTCGCGGAGTGGAGGACGATGAGTTCGTTGAAATAGCGAAAAACGTTGCGCACTATCACCATGAAAAATGGAACGGCAAGGGCTATCCGGAGGGGCTTTCAAAGACGGATATCCCTGTTGAAGCGCGAATAATGGCTTTGGCAGACGTTTTCGACGCCCTTGTGAGCAAGCGCTGTTATAAGGAAGCGTTCACATACGACAAGGCGTTTGAGATAATTGAGGAGTCGCTTGGCGAGCATTTTGATCCGGAGATCGGCAAGGTGTTTCTGGAATGCCGCGATGAGCTTGAAGCGCTGTACAACAGCTTTTGATGTTTTTCAGATAACAAATTACCCGTCAGAATTTTCTGGCGGGTAATTTGGTGTATCCTCAAATCTGTGTAAATCAGACGCGCGAATAGTGATCGTCATACGGGCAGCCTGTTCAGACCATCGTTAGCAAATTCCATTGACTCAACTGCAACGTCTGCGCTGTTAACATCGAATTCGGGATCGGTGTATTTCACAAGCCGTGCGTTGATAATACTGATTCTTAATCACCTTATAGACAAAGTCTATAAGGTGAGCCGCCTGCAAGGCGGCTAGTCAAAACCTTTGGTTTTGACAGAATCAGTATTGAACGGCTTTCCTGCGGCTTCGCCGCTCCAACCGCTATGGCGGTTGGTTCAACCTATAGACAAAGTCTATAGGTTGATTAGGAAATAGTATAAGCTGCCACGAAGCTAATATCTTGTCTGAAGCATCATACAGATTAATAACCTCAACCGAACCGGAAACAGCGGGCGCAGAAACAGAGATTTGATTAATTTCTTCTGATTATTACAAACCGATTACAAATAGTTACAGTTCAGTCATAAATTATTGACTAATATCAGAGATGATGATATAATTCTCTCAGGAAACAAAAATACTTTGCGCCTTGAAAAGGAGTACATATTATGAGAAGATCACTTTCTATTTCAGCAATGATGATAGCCGCTGCGCTGCTTTCCGGCTGCACCGCAGCAAATGAGAGCAAGCCGTCAGACAGCTCTGATACCGCGTCAGACGTAAGCTCTGTCACTCAGGAAAGCACTGAGGACTCCTCCGTTGACAGCGCGGACTCTTCCTCCGAAGCAGACAGTTCTGACTTATCGGAGCCAGAATCGTCCGAAGAATCTTCAGAATCAGAGACTGAGGAAGATGAGCTTTCCTTTGACCTCATCGGACTGCTTGGTGAAAAGATCAAGCCCTCGGATATCAGCATGATCGCCGGAGTCAGCGGAGAGGATATGACCCCGGATCAGCTTACGGAGGACAACTGGTATTACCTTACCTGCGGTAATTTCGCCTATGCCGGGAAATCCACCGGAATTTGCTACAACAGTATTGACAACGCGGATATGTTCGACAGCGATACTCTGAGTTTTAAGGGAGTGCCGAAATCCGCTCCCACCGAGTACGAGATCATAAGACCCGGCGATGAGATCTGCGGATTTACCGTAAAAAGCGCAAGCACCAACTTCAACTCGCAGGGAACTTATTCTGACTGCACATATTTCACTGGCTGCACCGCCGAGTTTGAGGGCAGCGCAGAGCTTACAGGCTACGTCTGGATCGCTCCGGAGGACGACTATGGCGTATTCACCGGGGCTATATATTTTGTTCCCGCGCCGGGCAGCGACATTCTTCCGGTCATTAATTTCAACGGCATTGACATAGAGACAAACCGCGTGGATAATAAGCTGTTTGTGGGCGGACTTGACAACTTTTACTGGGTCAACGAATATCCGAATATCCTCCTCGGAAACACCTCTGAGATCTCGGTAGACGTTTCCGGTATACCGGTGGATAATCAGTATCACAAGGCGAAGATCACGATCGACGGTTTTTCTGTGACCAGCGATATCGACTGGGTTTCTTCGGTTCGATGCAGCCTTACCGGTCTGGAGGCGCTCTGAGCAGAGCAGTTATAGATCAGAACAAAAATCCCCTTATCACAGACACGGGTTCTTAAAGCGTCTGCTATAAGGGGATTAATCATATTAGATTTCGTGAATTACTTTGCGGACTTCACTGCTTCCTTGAGGGCTTCGGTCTTGTCGGTGCGTTCCCATGCAACGCCGAGATCCTCACGGCCCATGTGACCGTAGGCGGCAAGGTTCTTGTACTGGGGCTTGCGCAGCTCAAGAGTATTGATTATTGCGGCGGGACGGAAGTCGAATACCTTTGCAACGGCTTCAGAGATCACGTCGTCCGGGAGCTTTCCGGTGCCAAAGGTGTCAACCAGAATAGACACGGGCTTTGCAACGCCGATAGCGTAAGCGACCTGAATTTCCGCCTTGTCTGCAAGACCTGCCGCAACTACATTCTTTGCGGCATAGCGAGCCATGTACGCTGCGGAGCGATCGACCTTTGTCGGGTCTTTTCCGGAGAAAGCTCCGCCGCCGTGACGGGAGTATCCGCCATAAGTATCAACGATGATCTTGCGTCCGGTAAGTCCGCTGTCGCCCATAGGGCCGCCCACAACGAAGCGTCCGGTGGGATTGATGAAGTACTTTGTGTTCTCATCAAGGAGTTCAGCAGGGATAGTGGGCTTGATGACCTTTTCGATGATGTCCTCGCGGATCTGGCTAAGCTCAGCGTTTGCCTTATGCTGAGAAGATACGACAACGGTATCTACTCTGGAGGGCTTTCCGTCAACATATTCGATAGTTACCTGAGTTTTTCCGTCCGGCAGGAGGTAGGGAATAGTGCCGTCCTTGCGAACTGCGGTGAGCTTCTTTGCGAGTTTGTGTGCAAGGCTTATCGGCATAGGCATAAGCTCCGGGGTTTCGGTGCAGGCATAGCCGAACATCATGCCCTGATCTCCGGCGCCGGTATCACCTGCATTCTGTTCGCGTCCCTCAAGAGCGTTGTTTACGCCCATTGCGATATCCGGGGACTGCTTGTCGATAGTGGTGAACACTGCGCAGCTATTTGCGTCAAAGCCGTATTCTGAGCTGGTGTAGCCGATGTCGCTGATGGTTTTGCGGACGATTGCGGGAATGTCGATCTGCGCTGTGGTGGAGATCTCACCCATTACCATTGCCATACCTGTTGTGGTGGTGGATTCGCAGGCAACTCTGCCCATAGGATCCTGCTCAAGGATCGCGTCAAGAATTGCATCGGAGATGTTGTCGCAGATCTTGTCGGGATGTCCCTCTGTAACGCTCTCCGAAGTGAAAAGATACTTGCTCATTTTCTGTTCCTTTCTCATTTAAGTAACCCTGTTCCTATAAACAAAAAACTCACTCCAAGGAGTGAGCCGTAAATCGAAATCACTCCTTATCTTTCGGTCGGGTGATCAATTTCCCGCCGCAGGAAGTAGCACCTTTTCCCTCCGCACCGTCTGAGATCAAATGAAATCAACCGGGTATCAACAGGAGAGGTTGCCGGGCTTCATAGGGACCAGTCCCCCGCATTCAATGCACGAAGCCGCTCTTGATAAGGTTTTTTGTCGATATTCAGTATATCATATATTATCTGATTTGTCAAGTGTTTTTCGCAATGTTTATTGAAATGCGAATTTGTCGAGGAGTTATTGAGTTACTGAGAGTTTGTCAATGCCTGGCTCCGCAGTCATTTTTAGCGCCTTTTACGCGTATAGCGGCGCTCCGCGCCGAGTAGTGCGCTTGCGCGCGAGTGGTGGGGCTTTGCCCCACACCCTACTTCCTTTTGTGCCAAAAGGAAGCGAAAAGCATTCCGCGCAAAGCGCGGAGTTGCGTGTCGAGTGCCTCACTAAAACATACTAAAGCCGAATCATCTCCGGTTTCCTCCCGCGGAAAACGGTATAATACTCAAACCCTGCCGCCTTCAGTATATCCGAAGCCCTGCCGAATTCCCATGCGTAATGCTCTGATTTGTGCCCGTCCGAGCCGACAGTGATGATCTCCCCGCCAAGCTCCCGGTATCTTCTCAGAATATCCGGGTGAGGGTGCGCAAAGCCAAGTCCGTATTTCAGTCCGGCGGTGTTCAGCTCAATGCCCTTTCCCATCGAAACGATAGTTTTCAGTATCTCATCGGTAAGCTCCGCATAATCGGCGGGGGAATAAGCCTTAGCCTTGCTGTAACGCACAACATAATCGAGGTGTCCGTACACGTCGAAATTATCGAAAGCCCTTATATTTGCGAGGATACTCTCGAAATAGCGCAGAATTCCGTTCCTGTCCCCGAATTTCCCGAAATACTCCGGTTCATAGGGGTCTGTTCCGTCAACCAGATGAGAGGAACCTATAACGAAATCGAAGTCCCAGCCGGAAACATACTCCCTCAGCCTCGGCGCAAGATAGTCCATAAGCCCCAGCTCCACCCCGAACAGGATTTCCAGCTTCCCGGAATATTTTTCCCGGAGCCGGAGCAGGGTTTCATGGTATTCCGCAGTATCCAGCAGGAATTCACCGCCGGGATAATCCATGTCCATGTGCTCAGTAAAGCATACAGTTTTCAGACCTATCCCGATCATATGGAGCACTGCGTCCTCCATGGGCTGGCTGCTGTCGGTGGAAAACGAGGTGTGAGTGTGCAGATCAGCCGTTATCATCGTGGTTGTCCTCGCTGTTGTCTGAGTTTTCTGCGCTTTCTGAGTTGTCTTGCTGGGTCTGCTCGCGCATTGCAAGAACGCTTTCAAGCAGATTGCTTATATCGTCTTTAGTAATCTCGCTCCGCTCTTTCCTTTTTCTCTCAGCTTCTTCCTGCTGATATTTGCGGACGCGTTCAGCCATAGCCTTTCCTGCGGCGAGGGCTTCTTTGTCTGCCTCCTCCTTTTCCGGAGAGGAAGCAGGCTCTTCCTGTACAGGAATGTAGTCATCATCAACAGCGATATTCCTGTCTGCGCGGCGATTTATGGTGTTGAGCGCTGCGCCCACTCCGAGAAGAACCCAGAACACCGGAGCAACGTGCACCACCGAGTCGTTGAACATTCCCGCCGCAAGATATCCGACCACGCCCAGCATTATGGCAATACCCATGATCTGCTCCGCGCGGTATTCTCTCCGGAGAGCATACAGCCGGAAGCAGTCCACAAGGTAGAACACCGCGATACCGAGGAACGCGATAAGCGCGATAAGTCCGTTTCCGTAGAAGATCTGGAGATAGAGGTTGTGAGGTTTATCCACGGTGACATAGAAGCCCTCGGAATGGCCTTCAAAGGTATATGAGTAGTATTTTGCAAGGTAGTCGTTCTGCGGGAAAATATAGGTGAAAGTATCCGCGCCGTATCCCGTTACAAGGCAGTTTTTCAGGAGCGGCAGTGTTCTCGACCAGATATAGCCTCTGGCGGAACCGAGCTTTTCCTTACCCTCAAAGCCGATATGCTCTGCGTTGACGGGATTTGCAGTGTCGGCGGTGACGTAGTGTATTACCTCAAGCCGTTTTTCGTTGGCAAGATTGATGAAAAGGGAGTTGGAGCTGTTATCATAGAAATACATTGCAAGGGTATCTCGTGTGAGTGAGGAGCCGTCTGCGTCCAGCATCAAGAAGTGTACGTCCTTGAACGTGTCGTCTGAAAAGCTTATTTTCTCGTTCGGAGTGATATATTCAAGAGCGGCGTCGGAGAACAACAGCCTGCCGTATTCCTCGTTGTATTCTATGGTTATGACATTGTCGCCAAGAACCACATCAACTAATCCGTAGACGCCAATGTCAATCATAGAGTTCTCTGCCTCTGAAGCGAGAACATATGGTGTGTTTATGTCGAGGGACAGGTATCCGTCCTCGCTGATCAGCAGTCTTGCATTAAGCGCTCCGGCGGTCAGATCGGCGGTTCCTGCGGAGTAGTCAGCGTAAACGCTGAGCGCGGAGTACGCCGGATCGTCAAATGTGAAGAGGGCAGTTGTGGGGAGAGGCTCTCCTGCATTGTTGGTATAGGTGAAGTCCATTTTATCGGCATCATATGCCATTTTCATTGTATCGTCCTGACCGGTGAACAGCATTGAGCCGTCTTGCTGTGGAGCGATCTCTCTCAGCGGGAGCTGGGCATAGAGATCACGGCTCTCCTCGTCAGCGGGCAGGAACATTCCCACTGCATCGTCAATAAGCGAGGGTATGCGGGCGAAGATCTTGTTGTCAAGCGCGAAATTTGCGCCGACCACCAGAACGGCAACAGATGCGGCAATAATCACACAGCGTTTCCAGTGCTTTGCAATCTGTCTTGCGAATACGATGATTCCAACGACAAGCGCTGCGGCAAGCGCTACAACACCGCTTCGTGCGGAGCTTCCCACAAGCATGAAAACAGCCATGAGATCGAACAGTATATACAGTATCTTCCACAGCTTCTTTTCAGAGTAGATCGCCATAACAGTGAACAGCGGCACGATCATTCCTGAGAAGCTTCCGACATAGTTGCTGTTATACAGCGCGCCGTACAGCAGGGATGAGTTTACAGAAGCGTTAATTTCCTGACTACGCAGGTTTTTGTCGGCGATAAGGTTTATGAACCACTCCTGATTAAGAAGGTTGTTTCCGGTGACCTGAAGAATTCCGAGGACGGTGTTCACACCCACGCAGATAAACAGGGCTATCGCCACGAATTTGAAGTTGCCGGAGGTGCGGAACGCATACATCGTAAACAGGAACAGCACAAAATAGCAGGCTGTGGTGAAAAAGCCTTCGGCACGGTCATATTCTCCGTAGAATGCGATATTGGAATACTGTGAGTTCATCGCAGACGCGAGGGACATTATCACAAATACCACAGAGCAGCCCACATATATGAGCGAGCGTTTTTCTATCCTCCGGAACAGCGACAGGCAGCAGACCAGCGCTATTCCTATCATGATGAACGCAAGAACCACCACCGCCAGAGCCTTGCCCTGAGCATAGGTGTCAAAAAGCTGGTAGGCTGTGCCGGAGTCGGTTTGGATCACAGAGCCTCCCTGGTACATATAAGTCTGTTTCAGATCAGTGACGACCTCAGTGAGGTGCATTATCACTGGCACCAGCGCCAGCGTGATAACTGACGGCAGGAACATGGCAAGCGCCACAATATCGGTTTTCCCTTTGTTGTTCATATTGTATTTCTCCGCTTTGTATGGTTTAGTTTTGGGCTTTGACAGCTTCTCTTTGTTCATAAAGCCGCTTAATGCAGTCCTGATCAGGATAGAAATGTCGAGGAAGAAGCTCCAGTTCTCTATGTACTGCACATCGTATTCTATCCGCTTCTCGATTGAGGTATCTCCGCGGTAGCCGTGTATCTGCGCCAATCCGGTTATTCCCGGCTTCACCTGATGCTTTATCATGTACATCGGTATCTTGTTCTTGAAGTCGTTGACGTAGAACGGTATCTCCGGGCGCGGCCCCACAAGGCTCATGTCGCCCTTCAGCACGTTTATGAGCTGCGGAAGCTCATCTATCGAGAATTTCCGTATGAACGCGCCGAATTTAGTGCGCCGTGGGTCTGAGTCAGTGCTCCATGCGGTGTCCGAGTCGGCATTGTCGCGCATGGATTTCAGCTTGTACATGGTGAACACCTTTTTGTTTAGTCCCACACGCTTCTGCCGGAAGATGACGCTGCCGCCCATTGTCAGCTTTATCACCAGCATACTCACCAGAATGACCGGCGAGGTGACTATCAGCAGCAGCAGCGAGCCTATGATGTCCACGGCTCTTTTCAGGATCGCGTTTCCGATGTTGTCCAGCGGAATGCGGCGGATATTCATAAGCGGGATATTTCCCACCACATCAATTTCCGGGGTCGCGCTCATGTATTTGTATATCGTGGGGATAACGGATATTTTCGTGCCGGTGAACTCGCACGCTTCCACCACGCTGCCCAGTCTTTCGGAGTCGTCCGCGTCCAGTGCGCACACCACCTCGTCATAACTGTGGTTCTCCAGCACTCCGAGCAAATTGTCAAATCCGCCCAGCTTATTTGCCGAGGCCATCTCTCCATTGGACACATATCCGGCGCATTCCAGACCGAGGTAACGTTTCTCCTGGATAGTGCGCAGGTAATCCTGCGCCGCTTCTCCGCTGCCTACGATAAGGACGTATTTCTTGTTGTAACCGCTCTCCCGGAATTTCCGGAGCGTCCTGCGCAGGATAAACCGCTTTACCGCGACCAGCAGGAAATCCAGACCGAGGAATATTGCCAGCGCCCAGCGGGAGAAATTGAATATATGCACCACATAAAGCAGCGCGATAAGCGACAGTCCGTCCAGCAGCAGCGCCGTGGTGAGCCTGCCAAGCTCGGTCGTGAATCTTTTGTTCCGGAATGAGCCGTAAAGCCCCATACAGCCATACGTCAAAAGCTGTATCGGAACGTAGATTAACAGCAGCTTGAAGTAATCCGACAGCGGGAAATTCTTGTCGAAATCCAGCAGGTTAAACACCAGCAGATATGCCGCAGCTATTGAAATGAAAGCCGCTGCCGCGTCTGTTATCACGTTCAGACGGTTAAACAGCTTCTGGTTTTCTTTTATCATTACTATTCCTTTATATTAAATTTTAATGCTCGCCTTAACTCATACTTATTTATTATAACACAGAAATTGACTTGGTGCAACCGTTTGCGCCAAAAAAATCTGTTCTGGAGGTATTTTTCGTTGTTTTATCCCAAAAACCGCCGGCAAAGCCGTATTTTCCCGAATATTGACGAAAATTGTTGACAACATGAAATGCTTGTGGTATCATTATCTTGTATCAGAGCACCGCAAAGGAAGGACACAACGGTGTATACAAACTGCTGGACGGCGCGGTTAATTCGGTTTATGACTGCCTGTTCAGCCAATAAAACAGGAGAAGCAATGAAAAAGTACTATATTTTTGATCTTGACGGAACGCTGGCGGACAGCATGGGCTACTGGTACGGGTATTTCCCGCTGGAGGGCGTCCCGCACGAACGCCGCATGGAGGAGATATGCCGGATAATGTACCGCCACTATGCTGGGGATATCCAGCCAAAGCCCGGCGCAGTCCGGCTTCTGGAGCGGCTTAAGGCACAGGGCGCAGTGATGTGCATTGCCAGCGCAACCGACCGGTGGGTTTCCGAGCCGTTCATTAAGAAATTCGGGCTGGAGAAGTATTTCGAGTTCTATCTCGACTGCACCGAAGCCGGGGCGCGCAAGGACAAGCCGGATATCTATATTCAGGCGGCGCGGCGACTTGGGGCGGAGATATCCGACTGCGTTGTAGCGGAGGACGCCGCTTACTGCGCCGAAACCGCGCAAAATGCGGGCTTCTTCGTGGTGGGAATTTACGATGAAAATACCGCTCCGCGGGGCGATGTGAGAGAGTTCTGCGACTGCTATATCACTCGGCTGGACGATTTCCCGGAGCTGTAAGCATTCACATTTCTGTACAACTGAATTATTCGTAATTATGCACTTCATTGAGAGTTAGACTTCCTTTCGATTAAATTCTGCGCGGTAGTTTTTTCAGCGGTTCAAGGTCTATCTCTCATTTTTTTCTGCTTTTTGTCCAATATCTATTGCGGCTCTACATATAATATTCACAAAATTTTCGGTTATCTATTGCATTTATGCGTGAAAGATGATACAATAAATTAATATGCCGGTTATATACCATGTCCGGCAAACAATTATTCATGAAAAAGGAGGAAGCAAATGGAAAATATATACATAATTATTGCATTTGCGGTTTATGCACTGCTCATTCTTGCAATTGGAATTTTCTCCTACAAGAAATCCAAGAGCATGAGCGATTACTTTATAGGCGGACGTCAGCTCGGAAGCTGGACAACAGCTATTTCAGCGCAGGCGTCAGACATGAGCGGCTGGCTTCTCATGGGTCTGCCGGGAGCTATATTCGTCAGCGGACTTACCGAAAGCTGGATCGCGATAGGTCTTTTTATCGGAACCTATCTCAACTGGAGAATTATTGCGGCAAGACTGCGTAAAATGTCATACGCGGCAGGGGACGCTATCACGATACCCGAATACTTCCAGAAGCGCTTTTTCACTACAAATCCGGTTATCCGGTTTGCCTGCGCGGCGATAATCTTCATATTCTTCCTTGTTTATACCGCTTCCGCATTCAGCGGCGGCGCAAAGCTGTTCAATTACCTTTTCGGCACGGATTACACTCTGTCGCTGACTATCGGCGCGCTTATCATCATTTCCTACACATTCCTCGGCGGCTTCTTTGCGGTATGCTGGACTGACCTCATTCAGGGTCTGCTGATGTTTGCGGCGCTGGTCGTTGTGCCGCTGGTGTGCATTATCCAGACCCCGGATATTTCCGCGGTGCAGTTCGTCAGTGATTCCACCGGCGAGGTCATCGGCAACTATCTGAATTTGTTCCAGAGTGCGGACGGCAGTATCGCGTGGACTACGATTCTTTCCGGCATGGCATGGGGTCTTGGCTACTTTGGAATGCCGCACATTCTGGTGCGCTTTATGGCTATAAAGTCCAGCGACCTCATCAAGAAGTCCCGCATTATTGCCACGATCTGGGTATTCATTACCTTAGGCGCTGCGGTGCTTGTCGGCGTATTCGGCTATATCTTCCTGCATTCTGAGGGCAACGAAGCCCTGCTGGCAGAATTTACAGCACTCGGCGACGCTGAAAAGATCTTTATGTTCCTCAGCGGAAAGCTGCTTCCGGGACTTATCGCCGGCATAGTTCTGGCTGCGATACTCGCGGCTATAATGAGCACGGCAGACTCTCAGCTTCTTGTAACTGCTTCCTCCGTCAGCAACGATATGTTCAAGCTGTTCAAAAAGGACGCAAAGGAAAAGACCCTGATGTGGATAAGCCGCGGAACGGTTATCGCTATCGCAGTAATCGCATACTTCATTGCGCTTGACCCGACCAGCTCGGTTATGGGACTTGTTTCCTACGCATGGGCGGGACTTGGCGCGGCATTCGGCCCGGCGATGCTGTTGTCGCTGTTCTGGAAGAGAATGACCATGAGCGGTGCGGTTGCCGGAATAATCACAGGCGGCGTGTCTGTTGTCCTCTGGGAAACATTCCTTAACGGAACCGGTATCTACTCGCTGCTGCCGGCGTTCTTTATCGCGCTCGCTGCGGTGGTGATCGTTTCCCTCTGCACAAAGGTGGATAAGGACAAGGTGGACGATCTGTTCGCACGGGCGAAAGCCAAGGACTCAAAGGCGATCGAGGAGTAAATTCCCGGATATGCTCAAATGAATGGCTGCTCCGATAAAGCAGGGCGGCAATACTGGAATTCACCCTGAGAAGACCGAAAGCTTCTCAGGGTGAACTTTTTCTGAAGCGTTGGAGTTTGGTTGTGTGCTTGACAAATATTGTCTATATTTGCTATAATATATGTTATGGGGACGAAGTCCTCATAGTCGGCGTAAGACGACCGCCGCAAAGCGGCGAACATATATTTCAAGGTTCACTCAGCCGTCCAAATCTTTGATTTGGAAAACGGCGTGTGGTTCTTATAATATAATATATTAAACAACTTGATTTAGAACTGGCGAAGAGGCTGGCTTTTAAGGAATACATTGATTTTGGAAAAGAGGCTTGCTCATGACGATATTGCAATGCCGCTGCTGCGGAGCTGCGCTTGACGTAAAAAAAGGAATGACGGTATGCAGATGTGATTACTGTAATGTCTGGCAGACCGTGCCGCAGCTTGATTTTGATGAAAAGGCGCTTTTGTGGGAGCGAGCCGACAATCTGCGCCGGGGCGGGGAATACGACCGTGCGCTGAAGCTGTACAGCGAGCTTTCCGAGATCTCTCCGGAGGATCCCGATATATACTGGGCGATGACCCTCTGCCGTTATGGAGTGGAATATGTCGAGGACGTGGTAAGCCGTACCAGAAAGCCCACCCTCAACCGGATACAGTACACTCCGGTGACGGAGGACGCGGATTACCGAAAGGCGGTATCACTGGCGGCGGACGGCGACCAGCGCAGAATATATGTGACGATGGCGCAGCAGCTTGAGCAGCTTCGCTCGGAGATACTGTCCGTATCTCTTTCCGAGCAGCCGTATGATATTTTTATCTGCTACAAGGAGAATGACGCCAGCGGAAGGCGCACGGAGGATTCTGTGCTTGCCGCGCAGCTTTACAGAAGCCTTACCTCCGAGGGCTGGCGGGTGTTTTTCTCCAGAGTGACCCTTGAGGACAAGGCAGGAACTGAATACGAGCCGTACATATTCGCCGCGCTCAATTCCGCTAAGATCATGCTGGCGATAGGCACAAGACCGGAGTATTTCAACGCGGCGTGGGTGCGCAATGAGTGGAGCAGATTTCTTGCCCTTTCGGTTGAGAATTCCGGGAAGACGCTGGCAGTGCTGTATAAGGGAATGCTGCCTGAGCAGCTTCCGGAGGAATTCGCGCATCTCCAGACCTTTGATATGTCCGCGCCGGATTTCAATTCCGAGCTTCTGCGCGGCGTGAGGAAGATACTCGGCGAAAGCGCCGCAGGAAAAACTCCGCTTCCGGAGACCACAGGAGCGAATGCCGCCGCGCTTCTCAGACGTGCGCAGATCCTTCTGGAGGACGGGGATTTCAGCCGCGCCGATGAGTTTTGCGAGGAGGCACTCAATTCAGAGCCGGAAAATGCTCAGGCATATCTCCTGAAGCTGCTTGCGGAGTTCCGGGTATCCTCTGAGGAGCAGCTTGAAGAACTTAGGGTGGATTTCTCCCGCTCCGGAAACTATGCGAAAGCGGTTCGCTTCGGCGACGACCGGTTTGCCGCACGGCTGCGGGAATACAGTCTTATCTCCCGCTACAACACCTATATGCAGCAGCTTGAAAACGCATACAACGAGGAAGCGCTCCTGCTCATTGCGAATGAATTTGACGCGATTTCAGAGTACGCGGACAGCGCGTATCAGGCGCAGCTTGCCCGGCAGAAAGCGGAGGAGCTTGCGGAGCGCCGACGGCAGGAAGAAAAGGAAAGGCGCTACAATGACGCTGTGAGGTCATATAACGATTCTGTAACTTCGGACGATCTGCTAAAGGCAAAGTCCCGGTTTGAAGCCCTCGGCGGTTACAAGGATTCCGCTGAGCTTGCGGCTCAGTGCGGGAAAAGGGCAGAGGAACTGATAAAGCAGGAGGAGAACGAGGCTTATCAGCTTGCTGTCGCCGAGTCCGAGAGCAGAGCGCGTTATGAAAGGGTAAAGAAGATCCTGCTGATTTCGGTGGGAGCCGTGGCTGCGGCGGCTGTCGTTATCTCGGTCAGCGTGGCGGTCATCAATGCGGCAATGCGCAATGCAGAATACCAGAAAGCGTGCGGTCTGCTGGAGTCCGGAAAGTATGAGGAAGCCATTGACGCATTCGGCGCGATGAACGGCTATTCCGACTCGATAGACCTTATCTCCGAGGCGAGGTACAGAATGGCGCTTCAGCTTGCGGAGGAGGGTGAATACGAGCAGGCGGAGAACCTTCTTTATCATCTGGGGAGCTACTCTGACTCAAAGGAGCAGTACAAACGGGTAAAATATACTCAGGCGGACGCGGAGTTCGCCGATGGACAGTACATTGCCTCCGCCGAGCTTTTTGAAACCCTAGGCGGGTATTCCGACAGCGCGGAGAAAGCGCTCAAGGCGCGTTACAGCGCCGCTCAGTCAGCGGAGCAGAACGGAAGCTACTCCGATGCGGCGGAGCTTTACGCCGCTCTGGACGGATTTTCCGACAGCGCCGACCGGGAGCTTTCATGCAGGTACAGCTATGCAGGTCAGCTTGAAAAGGAAAAGGACTATTACGGAGCCGCCGGGGTTTATTCCGCTCTGGGGGAGCATTCCGACTGCGCGGAGCGTTATACCGAGTGCCTTTATCTCGGAGCCTGCGCGGATATTGATAATTCAGAGTATGAGCGGGCACTGGAAACCTTTTCGATCATCACAGATTACCGCGACAGCAGTGATAAGATTAAGGAAACCAAATACCTTTACGCGGAAAAGCTTGCGCAGGACGGAAAATATGAAGACTCCGTTGAAATGTTCAGGCAGATTCTGGGTTATTCCGATGTGCTGGACAGAATTCACGAAACACGCTACTCTCAGGCGGAGGCGGCGCTTGCCGATGGAGATTTTGGAGCCGCGGCGGATTATTTCTCACAGGCTGGGGAATATTCCGACGCAGAGGTTAAGGAAACAGAGTGCAAATACAAGTACGCAGTATCTCTGGGAGAAAGCGGGAACTACAAAAAGGCTGCTGTTATCCTTGACAGTCTGGGGAACTACCTTGACTCTGCGGAGCTTGCGCTGGAGATGAAATACAACGACGCATCAATGATGCGTGACAACGGCTATTATGAAGACGCGGAAAAGATCTTTACGGAGCTTGGCAGCTATTCCGACGCTGCGGCGCAGGCGGAATATGCCCGGAAGCTGAAACGGCTGAATATATCCGTCGGGGAATACATTGAGTTCGGCTCCTATACGCAGGGCAGCGGCGGCGAGGTTCTGCCGCTGGAATGGGTGGTGCTGGACAAACAGGACAGCAGGGTGCTTGTCATAAGTCGGTATCTTGTGGATTTCATGCCTTACGGCTCGCTTTCGTGGGAGGAAAGCTCGGTGCGCAAATGGCTGAACAACGACTTCCTGAACAGCGCATTCACTGCGTCGGAGGCTGCGAAAATAACCGAGTCGGTGATCCCGAACAACGACAACGAGGTGGCGGCGATCTACGGCGGCTGCAATACCAGCGACCGGGTGTTCCTTCTGAATGACGAGGAAGTGGTGCACTATTTATCCGATTATTACGTCAGACAGACAGACTATACCAAATGGGCAAAGCAGCGGCTGGAGAAGTCGATAGACGCGACTATGGCATTCGATACAGCTTATTCCGACAGCGACGGATCGGCGTGGTGGATACGGGGCGCCGGCAGGCTGTACCGGGTGTGCTGCGTAAATATAACAGGCTCGATCAACAATAACATGATGTATGGCGAGGAATATGTGGGAGTTCGTCCCGCAATGTGGATAGATCTGGGAGATTAGTATGGCGGCGTTTATTTGCAGAGTATGCGGCGGAATACTGGAGCTTACCGACAGACGGACTTGCAGATGTGGAAGCTGCGGAGTTATTCAGAGCGTTCCGCTGCTCGACAGGACGGAAAAGGCGGAGCTTTGCGCCCGCGCAGAGGAGCTTCGCCGGCAGTTCAGATATGACAAGGCGGTGCAGCTTTATGAGGAGCTTATACGGCTGGATCCCACGGACGCAGATCTTTACTGGGCGCTGGCGCTCTGCCGCTATGGCATTGAGTATTCCCAGGACGGCAGCGAGATTTCGCTTAACCGTACTCAGGCGCATTCCTTCCTGTCCGATGACGATTATAAGCAGGCGCTGAAGTTCGCCGCTCCCGACCAGCGGGAGATCATGGAGCGTCAGGCGGCGCAGATAGACGGGATACGCCGGGCAACGGTGGAGCTATCCCGGACTGCGGAATATGACGTGTACCTGTGCTGCCGGGAAACCGACGAAAAAGGACTGTGCACCGAGGAAATTAAGATCTCCTCTGGCATTTACGAAAAGCTGACCGCCGAGGGGTTGAGGGTATTTTTCCCCCATGTCACCCTTGAGGACGATTCAGGAATTGCCGCTCAGCAGGTCGAAACAATTGCTTCATCAGCAGCGGTCAAATCGGAGCCGTATATTTTCGGCGCGCTCAGCTCTGCAAAGGTAATGATAGTTGTCGGCACATCTGTTGATAGCTTCAACGAGGTGTGGGTGCGCAATACATGGGGCAGATTCCTGTCACAGGATCTCACCGGCAGGGTTTTGATACCGGCAGTCCGGGGAATGAACGCAAACGAGCTTCCGGAGGAGTTGTCCAGGTTTCAGGCGCTGGATATGTCAAGACTGGGCTTCAAGAGCGACCTTGTTGCAAGTATCCGGGGTATCTTAGGCGAGAGAAAGACTGCGGAGATACCCGCTGCGAGAAGTCCGCTTGTCCGCAGGGCGTATATGTTCCTTGAGGACGGGGATATTTCCGGCGCGGAAAAGATCTGCGAAAAGCTAACCGAACAAGGCTCAGATACGGCGGAATGCTTCGTTATACGGCTTCTTATCGAATACCGTCTGCGCTCCGAGGAGGAGCTTGATACTCTGGAGCAGGACTTCACCCTTTCGGAAAACTACCGCGGGGCGATGAGAGTCGGCGGAGAAAACGTTAGGGAGCGGCTAAGGGAGCACAGCTTCCGTGCCCTTTATAATAAGTATACCGGAATAATGCAGAATACCAGCGACGAGCGGGAGTGCCGCGCTGCTGCTGCCGGGCTCAGATCGCTGGGAGATTACGAAAACTCGGCTGAACTGGCTCAGAAAGCCGAGGAAAGAGCGCAGGAGCTTAAAATTCTCGCGGAGCAGAAGCGCCGGGAGGGAATATATGCGCTGTCGGTCAAGGCTCTTGAGGAAAGCGATGACCCATCGGTACTCCGCTCCGCACAGCAGAGCCTTGCTTCTCTGGGAGATTACCGTGACAGCGCGGCGCTTTCGGAACGCTGCGGAGAAAAACTCGCAGGACTTCCTACGGCAGCATATCCTCCGGAGAAGAGCTCCGGGAGAAATAAGCTTCCCTTTATTATCGCCGGGGTGGGAGTTGCTGTTGCGGCGGCGGTGATCCTGATAGCAACCTTTGCCGGAAGAAGCGCTGAACCTGCTCAAGAGATCTCCGTAATAAGCCATACGTCCGACACCCCGGAGGAAAAGTATGCCCACGGGAAAGAACTTCTCGCGGCTGGGGATTATGACGAAGCGGAGCTTGTTTTCACAGCGCTGGGGGATTATTCCGACAGCGCAGATAAGGTCAAGGAGTGCAAATACCGCATGGCAGAGCGGCTTCTTGAGGAGGGAGAGCCGGAGCAGGCTTCCCGCGCTTTCGTCCGGCTGGGGGATTATTCCGACTCACCGGAGCGGGTGAAAGAGTGCGCCTATGTTCAGGCAGGACTTTTGGAGAAGAATGGAGATCTCGAAGAGGCGGCGGAGGCATTCGCAAAGCTTGGCAGCTATTCAAACGCCGAAAGCCGGGAGAGAAAGTGCCGCTATAATCTGGCGGTGAAGCTTTACGAAAGCGGGGAAACCGCAAAGGCAAAGGAGATTTTTACTAAGCTCGGAGGATATTACGACAGCGAGATTTATGTGAACCGCATTGACTATGAGCGTGGGAAAGAGCTGTTTGACAGCGGGGATTACAACACAGCATACTCCGTATTAGATTCTGTCAATTACTCCGACAGCCGGGATTTGGCAAAGGAGTCGCTCTATCTAAGCGCAAAGCAGAGCCTTGATAACGGCGAATGGTCGGACGCGCTCAGCGCGATACATAAGCTGGGTGACTATAAGGATTGCGATACCCTTGAGAAGGAAGTAAAATACCGGCAGGCGCAGTGGCTGATAGAGAACGGAGGCAGCACTACCGCATACGAGCTTCTTTCCTCAATCGGAGATTATAAGGACACAACGGAGCTGTGCAGACAGCTCAGGGAGAATATCCTCAAAGAAGGCAGCGGGAACAGCGCTGTGTTTCTTGGAAGTTATACGGAGCTTTTCACCGACAGTGGAACTGCTCCTATCAAGTGGAGAGTGCTGAAAACGGACGGAGATAAGGCGCTTATCATTGCGGACAAAGCGATAGATTATCTGCCCTTTGATGAAACGGATTCCGGCGCTTCGTGGAAGAACAGTACCCTGCGGGAGTGGCTGAACGGCGAATTCTATGAGAGCGCTTTCACCGATGAAGAAAAGTCGATAATCTGCATTTCGGAATTCGACGCTTTTTCCGAGGGAGTGGATTATGTCGGGGAAAGCGGCGGCAATATCGCCGACAAAGTTTTTCTGCTGAATGATAAGGAAACGGAGAAGATGGCACCGAGATTATACGGAGCGGCGCGGGGCGATGGCACATATTACACCCAGAGGAAGACCGCCGATACATCGCATATGTTCTACTGGGGACGTGACGGAGTTCTTGCGGACTTTGTTGACGCAAGCGGGAACGATTCAAAGATAGAAATGGATCGCACATGGCGTCAGATGATAAAGCCCGCGATGTGGATAAAAATATCGTGACCCTATCCCGTAAAGCAGAAAAATGTTGAGGCTACACAGCGGGATATGAAATGAATACGCAACACAATCTATTTTATCGGATAATCAATGCCATATAATAACGAAAAGCAGCGGTAGTTAGTCGCTGCTTTTCATATTTTATTTCTGCTATGAATTAAGAGCCAGCAACAAAATTATGTAAGCGTTGCACCATATTCCAGCAGTAGTATCTGACCGTCTTTCAACGATATAGACGGCTTCTTAGTTACGGTTTCTTCAAAATTCTTTTCACTGACTAGCTTTCCTGTATCGGCGTCAAACACTTTACACATGATAGTATTAAAGTATGTCACTCCATTATAGGTGCCAGTGGAAGTACCGTCGTAGGACAACTGATATTTTCCCTTGTTAAAGTTGCTGCCTTCCCAAATAATACATGAATTCTTTCCTGTTGGCAGCTTTTCGCGGGCATTATATTTTACAGCATAGCAGTTGCAAAGTGTAAGATATGAACCCTCTTCTGCATAGATCATCAAGGCATCTCCGGTATTAGAGCCGATCGTATATTGTGGTTTAGTTATTGATGCAGCGACACCGGGCTTTTTCCCGTTAAATGCAGAATATCCTTGGCTCTTATCCGTAGGATACAGTATATACCAACCTGACGGAACATCAGTGCCAACCTTGTGACTACCATTAACAAAAACCCTAGATATGCCAGCTTTATATTCCGGATCTGTTTTTTGTACATCACGATAATAACCGGTATCCTCAATCTTTAAGGAACTTCCGCTCAGCTTTACAGTGATTTGTTTGGATTTTGCCGATTGACCTGTAAGTACACCTTTGCTTGAATATCCTTTTGCTGCTACTTTAAAATAGTAGGTATTCTGTTTATCGGCAGTGTAAGTATAATAAAGCTTATCTGTGGTTGCAAGGAGCGTGAATTTCGGGCTTCCCTTCTCAGCGTAATATATCTCGTATTCGGTAGCGCCGCTTACCTTTTTCCAAGACAGCTTGACCGATACTCCACTAAAGTTTTTCTGAGTTACAATGGGAGTGCTAAGTGTTTTAGGTTTGAGAGATACTGTCACCTGATCAGACTTTGCAGATTTTGCTGTAACGGTTCCTTTCGTTTCAGCCTTTGCCGCTACTTTAAAATAGAAAGTTCCTTTCTCGTCGGCGGTGTATGTATAATTTAATTTAGTAGTTGTATCCAGTAATTTGAAAGCCTTCTCGCCCTTCTTGCAATAGTATATATCGTATGCTGTTGCACCGCTGATCTTCTTCCATGAAAGCTTTACGCTCATTCCTGATACAGATTTGGTTACAACAGGCTTGTTAAGGGTCGCGATTTTGCCGGTAAATTGAGTAATGACATTTGATTTAATATTGAAAGTGTCAAAATCAGCTATGACATAATAATCATATATTCCCGATTTTGCAGGTATGTAATCAAAGGATAATTCCTTTCCGGTATAGATTTTGTTCGTTGCGCCATTTGAAGAAACGGCATAAACAGTGTAACTGTTCGCGCCGAAATCGTTCCAAGTCAGCTTTATACCGTTATTATATGAAGAACTTTTCAGCGTAAGTGCGTCTGCCTTCAACTCAACGAAAGGCAAATAATTATTTACTGCATACTGCTCCGCGGTTGAATTTTTCAGTCCATATATCGTGAAACTTTCGTCTTTGAATATGCCGTTCAGGTTATCAATTATAGTATCAGGGCTTAAAAATACCGCTGTTTTAAGCGAGTCGCAATCGGAAAAGCCGCCATATATAATGCGTTCAACCTCCTCTGAAAAAACTACTGTTTCAAGGCTGTCACGATTCACAAAAGCGTTTTCATCAATACATATGCTTTCATAATCGTTTTTGTCTTCCGGGAAAAGCTCTGGGGAAATATAGAGAACTGTGTCGTTTCCTGTATATTTGTTTATCACCAAGCTTTGATAACTCGGAGAACCAGGTCCCATGCCTATGGTATAAATACCATACACAAAGTCAGAAGCCTCGGCGGCATAAGTACTCATTCCACCTACTACCGTAAGAATTACCGCAGTGATAAATCCAATTATGAATTTTCTGATGCTTTTTTTCATGGTGTTCCTCCTGATTTTTTTGCATTATGCTTTCATTCATTATATCATTAAAATAATGATTTGTCAATTTCTTTAATATATAAACAGTATGAATATGTATAAATAAGATTATCAAGTATTTTTTACAAATCTTCAAAGGTAATTTATAAATATTGTACTATATTAATGGGACAGAAAGAAATCTAACTGTACCAAAAAAGTCCTAGGCTATCGATTCAATGTGCCGTTCAGCACTGCAACTGTTACAAGGGGTAAGGAAAAAAAGCTGCATGATGAAATGCAGCTTTTGAGACGGTAATGTCAAGTATTATTCGCAAATTTCCCTATAGAATTTTTAGAAGCAGGCATAGAATGTCATTATTCAGAAGCGTAATCCATACATTTCATGCAAAGATAACGCTTAGAACCCCAATCTTTTCCCGCGACATAACGCAGCCTTGCGCATACGAGCATCAAGGCTGAATTGCCGTCCGGGAAAGCGCCGACTACTCTTGTTCGGCGCCGAATCTCTCGATTCATTCGTTCTATGACGTTGTTGGTGCGTATTTTCAACCAGTGCTGTGATGGGAAATCCATGTATGTCAGCGTTTCTTCAATGCCATCCTCGACCTTCTTGGCGGCTTCTTTGAGCTTCATTGCGCGAAGCTGCTCCACAACGTCTTTTGCCTTCTTGCGTGCAGCTTCCTTGCTTTCTTGAGCGTGTATTGCTTTCAGCATTCGGGTCACTTCACGCATTCTGTTTCGGGGAGTCGCTGAGAAAACGTTGCGATAAAAATGTACTGTGCAGCGCTGGTATTTGGCCTCAGGGAACACCTCGTTTACTGACTCGCACATACCCAAGCATTTATCTCCAACCACCATTTTGACACCTTTTAAGCCGCGTTCTTTCAGCCAAACAAGGAAGTTTGTCTAGCTTTCCTTATCCTCTTTCATACCCTCGGCTGCGCCTATGACTTCGCGATAACCGTCGCTGTTTACTCCGATTGCTACCAGAATGCTGACGTTTTCAAACTCGCCGCCCCAGTTGCGCTTGAGGAACTTTGCGAGCGAATATTCCATCCCATAACCGGAACGCATATGGACGAGCTTTTTACTCGTTATATGTATTTCGAGCGTGCAAAGCAGGGTAACAAGTCCTCAACGACAGAAGCGCTGCGCAAATTCTATGAAAAGAATTCTTATAGCTTATTAAAGAAAGAGAGTACATTTGAGAATCTCGTTCAGCTTGCAGATTTCTGGGATGATGTTTCAAAGCAGAACGAGGATCGCTTTTCTGATAAGGTTCTAAAGAGACTTTTTGTATTAAACTATGCTCCAAATGGAATGTGGACATACTTTGTTTCTGTTTATTTTATGACTAATAAGGATGATGAGGGCAAACTAAATGATGAACGATTCTATCGTTTCTTATTGAACATGACGGCATTCGTATGGGCTTATGCAGTTACTAATCCGGGTGTTAATGCGCTCAGAACCCCTATCTTTGCTGAAATGGCAAACATTGTAAACGGACAAGATGTAACATATGCAGATTACAAGTTTGATAGAGAAACAACTCGTAGTGCATTTGAGATATATTCATTTACTAATGTAAGACCTATAACAAAATCTATGCTTGCTTGGTGGGCATTTCAAAACCCTAATCAGGCATTGATTCCTCTTGATACCGTTTTTGAGATAGGGCATATCTTCCCAAAAAGCCGTCAAGATAAGGATAAGTCCTTGTCGGACAGCAAGAAGCTTGAGTTTCTTGGAAACAAGTCTATGTTAGAAAAGCGAATCAACATTCGTGCATCTGATTATAGGTTCGATGATAAGAAAAAGTATTATCGAGGATATACAAACAATAGGAACCAAAAGAAAGAGGCTACGCAGATTAATGAGTTAATTTCTTTGACCTATGAATCTGAAGATTTTACCGAGACCGAGATAGATGCACGCAATAGGAAAATACTTGATAGCTTTATGGATTTCTTAGCAGCTTGTAATTTGTTGAAGTGATTATTTTTGTGACGATTTAACGACTGCATTTAAATGCACCCTGAGTCCCTACCGAAAAAAGTAGGGGCTTAGCTTTTTATGCAGGTCTTTGATATTCAAAATACGGATATGCCTATTTTCACTTTTACACAATGAATAATTGATTGCAAACTGACCATACTTTTCAATAGACAACTTGACAAATCGCTGAAAAGAAGATATACTATTGAATAGTAAGATTGTTCTGTACTGAAGTTTTCAACGGAGATGATTTGATGGAGATTAAAAGAGACACCTACCTAAACGAGATAATACAGTACAAATGGGACGGGCAGATTAAGGTTATCACGGGAATCCGCCGTTGCGGAAAGTCCTTTCTGCTTAGGACGCTGTACAAAAAGCATTTGCTGGAGTCCGGCGTTTCGGAAAGCCAGATAATCGTGATCGAACTTGACCTTGCAAGGGATATAAAGTTCAGAAACCCTCTGGAGCTGGCTTCATATGTCCGCGGCTATGTTGAGAACAAGCAGGAACAGTATTATCTGTTCATAGATGAAATTCAGATGTCCGACGAGGTGAATAATCCCTATAACCCAGAGGGGAAGAAGATAACCTTTTACGACGCTCTCAACGACCTGCGCGAGCTGGATAATCTTGATATTTATGTTACGGGCAGCAGCTCAAAAATGCTTTCATCGGATATTCTGACCGAGTTCAGAGGATGCAGCGATGAAATTCGTGTACACTCGCTGTCCTTTGCGGAGTATTATTCGGCGGTCGGCGGTGATAAGGACGACGCGTTCGACGAATACGCATTCTACGGCGGAATGCCGTTTGTGTTATCCCGTCCGAACGACACGGCAAAGATGAAGTACCTTGAGTCGCTTTTCAACGAGGTTTACATCAAGGATATTGTTGAGCGAATGGGGATAAAGCATGAGGACGTGCTGAAACAGGTTCTTGATTTGATATGCTCCTCAATAGGTTCGCTTACCAATCCAAAGAAGATTTCCGATACGTTACGTTCCATGACCAATACGACCGTTTCTCAGAATACCATAATGTCCTATATCGGGCATCTTGAGGACGCATTTCTGATTTCGGAAAGCAAGCGATATGACGTTAAGGGCAAGTCTTATTTTGAATACCCCTATAAGTATTATTGCGAGGATATAGGTCTGCGGAACGCAAGGATAGGCTTCCGGCAGCAGGAAATGACCCATATAATGGAGAATATCATCTACAACGAGCTGATAGTGCGCGGCTTCTCAGTTGATGTCGGCGTTGTGTATTCCAGAGAGCAGAACAGCAGCGGCAACTATTCAAAGGTGGCGCGTGAGATTGATTTTGTTGCGGCAAAGGGGGGCAGAAAGGTTTATGTTCAGTCGGCTTTTGCCTTGCCGGACGAGGAGAAGGCGGTGCAGGAACTGAAGCCTTTCTCTCTGACAGGCGACAGCTTTCCGAAAGTGATTATTAGGAAAGACATCCGAAAGCGCTGGTATGACGACAGCGGGGTTCTGAATATAGGTTTGATTGATTTCCTGCTTGATGAAAATTCGATATAAAACAGACAGCCGAGGGGGTGACTTTCGGCTGTATTTTTGTTGTCGGTGAGAAATGAACTAAAGTGTCCCGAAAAAGCACTTGACATGATGGCTGAAACGGACAGGGCAGCGCTTCAGATGATAAACATGAGCGGACTGTACCGCGCCATTTGGGAGGAAATTGCCGAGAGGTGCGCCGACAGGCGAATGGAGGTAATCGAATTGCTGAAAAGAAAAATTGATTTCAGCTTGGATACCTTTGAGCGCGAAGCGCAGCTTTCCGAGATTCATATTGCGGCAGAACAAGCTGCTTATGAGATGATGAATGCCCGTGTTAGCTGGCTGGCACTTGAGGTGCGCGCACGCGGTGACCTTGATGAGATTGCCGGTATCAGACTTGAACTTATGTGTCAACGGGTAGGGTGAATGGGAACGGGAAATCTTGTCCCAACTCAAAAGAAAAGCACCGAGCAGATAACTCGGTGCGGAGTATGGTTTGGGACTTCAGCTGTTGGAAACTGCTTGACTTATGGGAATTAGTTCAGATGTAATGTATAATACGATGCTTCAAAAACCTCACTTCCATCATATCGTGAATACTGTCCATAGCATTCAAATTGAAATCCACATTTTCTTATTACATTTCCAGATGCATGGTTTTCATTTGCATGACGCGCGATAAAATTACATGCACCGAGTTCCTGATGAGCCCATTGAATCATTGCTTTTGAAGCTTCTGTTGCATATCCCTTACCCCAAAAAAGTCTGTTCAGATTATATCCCAATTCATATGCATCATATTCCTCACGAAAAGTTATAGAGCCAGAACCAATAACTTTTCCAGTATCTTTTAAGCAAAAACAAAATTCATTCTTATTACCTAATGTGCTTATCCACTCTTCAGTCTGATGAATAGTTTCATGCAAAGGGTATGGCATATATTTGTTAACAATAGGATCTCCAGCCCATTCAAACACTGAATTTGCATCGTCTTGTGTTAATGGTCTTAATATCATTCTCTCAGTTTCTATTATTTTCACTTGCTTTACCTCCACTAAATTCCGATAAATCGCTCAGTTTTTCTCCTAGTCCCATTATATCATTGCCGACCATAAAAGTCAATCAATCCACAAGAACGGGACATGATGTCCCAATCTCAACAACAACCCCCTCGTCGGCTAGGCGAGGGGTTATTGTTATGCAAAGAACGAATCAAGGTACGCCTCGAAGAAGCGCAGCTCATATTTCTTTTCAGAAATCTCGGTTTCACTGGTTTGGGGGAGCGCGTCAAGTTCATCTTTCAACTGCTGAATGTGTGTTTCAATGGCAAGCTTCATCATGCTGTCCCACTCGTCGAATATTGCGTCGGTGCTGCCGCAGAGTTCGCGGTCGTAAATTTGCCTTACAAGCTTATCCATCAAGTCGTGCAGCTTGGACTTGTTCACAATTTCGGAGGCTTCAAGGTACGCTGCGTTGTCCTTGCTGAAATTGCTGAGATAATATCCACAGAATAGCGGTTTGTCGTCACAGGAGTAGATGATACGCAGTTTTTGCAGTTCGTCGAAGAAACCAAGTATCTCGCTGCGGAAAACACGCTCGGTCAGTTTGTCCCTCGGAGTAATCAGCTTTCGCAGACTGTCGAGGTCGCGGTATTTCTGCCGGGTTTCGTAGTAGTATTTCACGAGCGAAGCCATGTGCGAGCGGGTTATTATGCCGAGAGTTTCGCGGAACTCCGCGCTGTTAATCAGAATTGACAACCCGGCTTTTTCTCCGTCACTAAGAGAAGCAATCGTGTTGATGTCCTTTTTTGGCAGGCGCAGGTCGGAGAAATCACCGACAACAACAGGCTTGCCGACTTCCTTTTCAGATGAACGGCTCATCAGATAATCTACCGAAACATTATAGTAGTCCGCGATTCTGGACAGTATCAGCATATCGGGAAAGGACTTGCCCTGTTCGTATGCGCTGAGGGTCGGGCGGGATATTTCAAGCTCTGAGGAAGCCTGCTCGGAGCTTACTTTTTTGGCTTTGCGAAGCTCTTTCATCCGCGCCGCGAAGTTTGTCAGTAGCGTTTTGGTGTCCATTTCGTTTCCTTTCCGGTCATAATATACAAATTAGGTGCCTAATATTAAGCGCGTTGTACAAATTTTCAAAAATGGTGAAAAGGCGATTTTGGTGAAAGAGGTGATTGCCATGTAGCAATTTTACTTTACAAATCCGGCTGTCAATAGGATTTTACCTTTCGGCGGCTGATATTCCATTACTCAAAAGAACAGTACCACAAAACACAACCACACGAACAAAGGAGACAACAATCATGAAAAAGAAATCTATTTTAACAATCAAAGAAGCAGCGGCTCGCATTGACGGATTGACCGAACACCGCGTAAGACAGATGTGCAAGAACGGTCAGCTCCATTGCTTTATGGCAGGCAAGAAATTCCTTATCAACGAGGAGGAACTTTACAGGGTAGTGCTGGGCAGAAGCGGCATGAGCAGGGAAGATGACGAGGAGGAAATGGAATTTGAGTTGCTGTAAAGGCTTGGCGGGCAGAAAGGAGGTGACGAGTTGAGCGGTTGGTTTGACGGAATAAAGATAGACGAGGTTGCTTTCTGCGAAGCCTTTACGGAGGAGTGCCCGCTGATATTCGTAACCGGATTATTCTTCGGAATACTCGGTAAACAGGTCTGTGTCAAGCTCTTTTATTTCAAAGACCTTTTTAACGCTAACGCCAAAATTATGCTCAATCATGAGCTGAGTAAGTCTTTCACCGTCAATAAGGACTATGTGGTGCTGTTCGGCGTATTCTCTGGCGGGAGTAGAAAATTTTGCAGTAGTGACAAATAAGCCGCTGCCCGATTTGCCGGAAATTGCACCAACAAAGGATTGTATATCGGGGCGTCCAACTGTGGATTCGGTATCCCAGTGTTTGGCTTGCATGTATATAAGCCCAAAGCCTAAAGTGTCTTGCATGATTATTCCGTCAATGCCCTCATCACCTGTGATTGATGTTGTGCGGCTTGCATTGGCAAATGTTCCGTATCCCATCTTTTTCAGCAAATCAAGAACCATTTTTTCAAAAGATGTGGGAGATAGCTTCATTATTTCGCACATTATTTCATCGGACAGACTACGGTTTATATCTCCGAATGATTTTTCAAAAATATCATCTGGGGTGTCTTGGGCGTTTGCAGATATGGCAGTTGCTTCTGATGAAATTCCCGTAAACTCGGCAAACGAGGGGTAACGCATTAGATAATCTCTGTCAAGAATTGGAGGGCATGATGGATCAGCTAGTAGCTTTTGACCTTCAGCGGTTATTTGGTATGTACCTCTTGCAACGGTTTTCAAAAGACCAGCTTTTTCAAGGTAGATTTTTGCCCAGCCAACTCGATTGTATAAAACGGTTTGCCTTCCGCTTGGAAGCATTTCTTCACATTCTTCTGGTGATAGGTTAAAGCGTTCGGCCATTTTGATTTTTAGGTCTTTCAGAGAATGCTGTTCTCCGTCACTTAGATATTCAAGAATTGGCTTGTGCAATTCAAAATGCTTTGGAATCATGAAATTAACCCCCTCTTTATTTTATATCAATTATAGCATACCATCTTGTAAAAGTCAAATTTTGTTGCTTCAAGTTCGGATTTCCGGATTGGGACATTCATTTAGATACATTATAATATATGTGCTTATCCCTTGGCAATTTAGCACTTTAAAGCTATAATAAAAGTGCAGAGATATGCCATTGACTGAACGAATGGAGGTTTAGTGATGGCTAATATAAGAAAAAGAGGCGACGCTTATCAGATAAGGGTGAGCAACGGCTATGATGTTCGCGGAAAGCAGATAGTAAGATCCAAGACATGGAAACCCGCGCCCGGAATGAGCAAGCGCCAAATCAAGAATGAACTCAACAGGCAGGCGGTTTTGTTCGAGGAGGAGGTGACACTAGGTCATGTGAAGCCTGCCAACATAAAGTTTGAGGAGTTCGCGGAGCAATGGTACAAGGAATACGCGCCGGAGAACCTCAAAAGGTCTACATACGAGATGATGGGTCACATGAGACCGCGGGTGTACGCGGCAATCGGGCAGCTGAAGGTTGACAAAATAACCCGAAGCATAATTCAGCGGTTCCTAGACGACCTTCGCGCAAACGGGAAGAACATGAGAACAGGTGCGAAGCTCTCCGACAAAACGGTCATACACCACCTCACCTTTATTTCCGACGTGATGGATTACGCGGTAATGCTGGATATGATTCCTAAAAATCCGTGTCTCGGAATTAAGAAACCAAAGGTGCGGGTCAAGGAAAAGCGAATCTACACCATGCAGGAGGCGGCAAAACTGCTCGACCTGCTGGAAACCGCCCCTATTAAATACAGGGCGCTCGTGACGCTGGATATGTATTCGGGACTGCGCCGTGCGGAGCTGCTCGGTTTGGAGTGGCGGGACATTGATATGGAGCATGAGGTAATCAGCGTTCGCCGTACCTCTAACCACACGGTGAGGGACGGAAACTATACCGACACCACAAAAAAAGCGAAAAGTCGGTGCGTTCGCTGAAACTGCCGCCGGTTGTGTTTGATGTGCTGAAAGAGCTGAAAGCGTACAACGAGGAACAGCGCGAGCGGCTCGGAACAAAATGGGTGGAGAGCGACCGCCTATTTATAAAGTGGAACGGCGAGCCTATGGGCATTAACACCCCGTATGAATGGCTGAAGAATTTCTGCAAGGAGAACGATATGCCGTTCTGTGGTGTGCATGGGCTGCGGCATTTCAACGCTTCCGCGCTGATAAACGAGGGAGTTGACGCGGTTCTGGTATCTCACGCGCTTGGACACGCGGCGGTCAGCACAACGACGAACACCTACTGCCATGTGTTCGCAGAAGCGCAGGCAAGAATCGGCGCCGCGATAGCTTCTGCACTAGATTTCTCAAAATACCGGAAAGCGGCGAACGAATAGCCGAAAATCCACGAAATAATGGACAGCAAAGGACAAAGGTAAAAAATCCACCCCACCGTTGTGCAGGCGCACGAGATTTTTCGTTTTTTGCGGTCAGCTTTCTGCGACAAAGGAAATCGGTTCAACACAGCAAAAACGCCAGTCCCACTCCGGGACTGGCGAGAAAAATCGGATGTTTTGCCGCGCTTGTTCGCGCGGCAAAACTTTGGCACCCCTTGTAGGAATCGAACCTACAACTGCCCCTTAGGAGGGGGCTGTTATATCCATTTAACTAAAGAGGCTGATAAATACATTAAATAGTATAGCACAAGTAAGCTTATAATTCAAGCGGTACGGAGATTTTTGGTTATTTTGCATAAAAATCGAAGCGGATTTTGTAACTGCCGGAGAATATACACCAATTTACAGCATATACTACCCAAAAAAATAACACAAAAAAATGCAGAAGAATTGTGGGTTACTTAAATTGCCTAACAGGGGTAAATCCGCGTTTTTATGCGATAATTCGGCATCTAGTTTTAAGTGGTTACAGAGTATTAACAATTGTGAATAAAAAATGATGAAAGATTTATACAAATTGCACATTGACTTATAGCCCCTGAAAATGTTATAGTTTATTACAAGGATATCTGTGTCCCGATGCACAGGTTATGCCTTGAAGGTAACTTTCCCGCCGGTATTATTTTCACTCCGGCAGGGCAAAATTATTAAGGAGGATTTTTATCATGAAAATCGCAAAGATTCTTTCCGCAGCTTCCGCAGCAGTTGTTGCTGCAGCAGCAGTAGCTTCCACTGCAAGCGCAACCCTTACCGTTGTAGACGCTCCTGACGCTGGTCTTTCTACCGGCACAGGTATGTGGCTGGTTCAGGTTTTCAACACCGGCAACGAGGCTGAGAATAAGCCCGCTACTGACTACGGCGTAAAGCTTGACGACATCGCTTCTATTTCTATCACTGTAACCGTTGTAGATCCTGACTTCTTCGATGGCTCTATCGGCGGTAACATCGTAACTTCCTGCGGCCCTGCTTCCGCAACTCCTGCTGACCACAACTGGCCGCAGGCTCACAACGAGTTCTGGGGCGTTATCGATCCCGCTATCGACCTCGACACCCAGTCCGAAGCTGGCAAGCCTGTAAACCTCGTAAAGACCGGCGACTATCAGTACACCGCTCAGATCGTTCTGGACGACACCAACTGCATCTATGACGTATCCGGATTAGAGAGCGGCTATGTTCAGATCGGTATCCAGGAGTGGGGCTCTGTTCTGGCAGACTTCACCGTAATCGACGCTTCCTGCTATGACGCTGCTGGCAACGTACTCCTCACCTTCGATGGCAACGGAGTAGTTGATGATGTTGCTATCCCCGCAGTTGCAGTTGACGACGGCGCAGCTGACGCAACAACTCCTGACGACACTGCTACTGACGCTACCACCACTCCTGACAAGGGCTCTCCTGACACAGGTGTTGAGGGCGTAGCTGCTGTTGCTGGCGTTGCTATCGTTGCTGCTGGCGCAGTTGTTCTTTCCAAGAAGAGAAAGTAATCAACCCGCGATACATTGACAAAAAAATTTGGAAAAGCTGAAACTTTTCCGCTGAAGTCCGTGACTACCGTAGTGCAAAGCAAAAATCCCAAAAAAAATTCAAAATATTTTGAAACTTTTTTGAGAAACCGTTTGACTACGGTAGCGAACGGCACAAATTCCGTTTATTACATCCGAGTGCCCGATAACTCAGAGATGTTTTAAAAAAAACAACATTTAGGAGGACAATTATGTTAAGAAGAAGAATTCTTGCTTCTGCTATGGCTTCTGTAATGGCTATTGGCTCTGTTGCAGTTGTAGCTAATGCAGAAGATGCAACTGCTACCACTCAGGTAAAGTCTAAGACTGACCTTGAGGGGCTCGTAAAGGATATGGATAAGGTTGTTGACGACCTGATCTATAATTATGGCACTGTTGCTGCAAACAATTTCCAGGACGCATATGATTACGCAGTAAATGTAATTGCTGACATCAACTCTACATCTGTTGAGTACACTGTAGCATATGCAATGCTCGAGTCTGTTTCTAATCCGACCATGTACGGAACTGACGACCTCAAGAAGCTCATTGATCTCACAAAGAACATCTATGAGTCCGAGAACATTCTGAACGATGATCTTGATGATCTCATTTATGATGAAGGTACTTTCAAGAAGTTCAGCGATGCGTTTGAAGAGGCTGAGGACGTTGTTAATTCCAGCGACTCCCGCCTGATCACTGATGCTTATATCGGACTTAAGAATACTTATGAGGGTCTTAAGAAGCTCGATGTTGTTACCAAGCAGCAGTTCAGAAATGCACTCAAGAGCTATGAAGCCCTTTACAGAGAGCTCAACAAGTATGAGGACTGGAGACGTGGTAAGCAGGAAGGCTGGTATGATGATGACCTGACCTCCAATTACTGGGTTTATCAGCAGCAGCTTGATCCCAACGGATGCCTTGAATTTGGTTTGGTTAAAGACATGATATTCGGCGTTGGTCAGTTTGAAACCGATTTCGGTTGGGCCGTAGTTAAGACCGTAGTACTTCCCAATGGCGGTGAGGATACTGTTAAGGATTATATCAACGAAGCTTATGACAAGTTCTGCAATATTGAGACTGCAAGCAAGACCAGCGACACTTACTATGTAGACGCATACAGAACAGCAGTTCGTGCAGTTGAGATCTTCAACAACTTCAAGGCTGACGACACCAACAGAGCTACCAAGGCTTCTGTAAGCAAGATCCTTGAGCAGTATCACAACCAGCTCGTTGCAAAGTACAACACTACCGGTGCGGCTGAGGTTTATAAAATCGTAAACGGTAAAGACGAACTTCCTAAAGGTTGGCAGGGTGACACAGGCAACAAGTTCTATGGCGCAGAATTAACAAATGAAGGCAAACGCGTTAAGAAGCCCATCAACGGCAAGGACGTTACCATCGCCGCAGGTGGTGATATTCTGAAGTACGTTACTGTTACATCTACTGACGTTGCCAACTATATTGATGACAATGGTTCATCTGATCTTGATGAGAGAGTTCTGAAGGCTCTTCAGGTTGCAGAGGCATACACCAAAGCTGAAAAGGATGAAGATTACGATCTTAAGGATCTTGACGAAACCAACTCAATTCCGGAGTTAAAGGGTTCCATTGCAGAGTGGACACTCGTTTACAGATACCTCAAGTATGCTTTAGAGGATTCCTTCAAGACCTCTGTAAGCGTAAACACCAAGAGACAGGTTAACGAGCTGATCGACGCCGCTTATGAGCTGGCAGACAAGACCGGTGACGCTGAGAAGTTTGCTACACTGCACCTTGCACTTGTTACAGCACGTCAGGAGGCTCAGAACTGGATGCGCGAAGCAAACAGCGATAAGAAGTACGCTGATGATAAGCCCTACTACAACGACAAGAATGCAACAATGATTTACACCACTCTGAATGATGCTTATAAAAAACTTGATGAGCTGTTTGGCAAGTATGCATACAGCTACCAGGAGATTTATGACTACATCGCACAGGTTAAGTCCGATATTGATGACGGTGAGCTTAAGGCTACTGATACTCTCACTGAGGCTCTGAAGAATACCGCTTATGCGCTGACAACTCTTACTCCGAAGGATGAAGATACAAACTTAGCATTCACATCTGACAGAGAGTGGTGCGGTTACAACCGTCTTAACACTGGCGACAGCCCCAACGGTTCTGAGAAGGCTCTGAAGGCTGCTTATGAGGCTCTTCAGGCTGCTGTTAAGGCTCAGGATGTTAAGAAGGTTCTCGGCGACCTGAACGACGACAAGGCTGTTGATATGTTCGATGCAGCTATCATTCTGCAGGCTGACATTAACAACACCATCGACACCCTCGATAAGGAAGTTGCAGACTTCGATCAGGACGGCGATGTTGATATCTTCGACGCAGCTGCTATCCTGAAGGCTTATGTAAATTCCTAATTGCTGAAAAGCAGTCAAACTGTTAATTGGCTCACTTCGGGGCGTATGCCCCGGAGGAGAGCTTATTAAATAAACTATAAAAATATGGAGGAAAACTATATGAAGAAGATTTTATCTCTCGGCGTTGCTGCTGCAGTTCTGTCCATGACAGCTGTTGCTGCTTCCGCTCTTGTTGAACCTACTTTCACAGCTACACCCGTTGCTGGTGAGGAAGTTACTGTTGAGATCGTTGCTAACGGCATGACTCAGGAAGCTACCGGCTTCACAGTTGAGACCACTGGTCTGACCTATGTTGAGGGCTCTTATGAGGCTGTTGCTGGCGGCTACTTCGGCGAGGGCACCATGAAGTTCGCTTATGCTGCTGCTGCTCCTGCTGCTGACGGCACTGTTCTGCTCACTCTGACTTTCACTGTTGACGCTGCTGCTGACGAAGACGTAGCTATCAACCTCGTTCCTGGTTCTGGCGTTACCGATGTAAACGCTGACGCTGTTGTTGTTACTGTTGTAGACAGCACTCCTGATGACGTAACCGATCCTGACGATCCTACCGATGGTGACGAAGGCGAAGGCGAAGGTGAAGGCGAAGGCGAAGACGGCGAAGGCGAAGATGGCGGTCTCGTTGAAGATGGCGAAGGCGAAGATGGCGAAGGCGAAGGCGAAGACGGCGAAGGCGAAGGCGAAGACGGCGAAGGCGCTGGCGATGCTACCGACGGCGACACCACCGACGATGGCAAGGGCAACCCTGAAACTGGTATCGCTCTCGCAGTAGTTCCTGCTGTTCTGGCTGGCGCTGCTATCGTAGTTGCTAAGAAGAGAAAGTAATTAGCAAACGCTGATTAGAAATCACTTCTGATTAACAAAATGCCCGCTCCGAAAGGAGCGGGTTTTTTGCGTATAATGAGAAATAAGCCCCAGATGCGTCCGATTTTGTCCGGAAAAATCTGCGGTTGGTGTATTTTAATAAACTTTCTGGTAGATATTTGTGCAGTATGACGAAGATGTGAAAACGCATTTACAATTTGACTAATTTAGGTAAATGTGAACAGAAAGTAATTAAGCGAACAACTATATATAGTTGAAATATGAATAAAAACAAGAGGAATACACTATATATAGGCTGGATAGGTTTTGCAACTAAAGGTTTAATAAGGAAAAGATTGTATTTCACAATTTATTAAAAATGACTAAAAAAACTCAATTCTTATTGACATTAGCGGTTAAATTTGATATAATTAATACGGTATATATGATGGCGGTGTTATGGAAATGTGAACATTTCCGGTGAACTCCGGCAGACAAGCGAGGTTACAATGGAGCATATAATAGATGCACGGGACGTCTGCATGGATTTTGAGATCGGAGACGGAAGCACAGTCCATGCACTGAAAGGGATAAACCTGAAGATTCCCCCGAACCGGCTCTCGGTGCTGCGGGGACGCTCCGGCTCAGGAAAAACCACTCTGATAAATATTCTCGGCGCGCTGGATAGACCGACCTCAGGCGAGGTGAGGTTTCTCGACGAAAACCGCGACATTACAAAGCTCTCGGACTCCGAAAGGGACAGGCTGAGGCGCGTGGACATGGCGTTCGTGTTCCAGTCGGTGGCGCTTATCTCCACGATGACTGCGTTTGAGAATGTCGAGTTTGCCCTGCGGCTGACAAAGCTTCCGTACAAGGAGCGGGTCGAGCGGGCGCGGCAGAGCCTGATTCAGGTGGGGCTTGAGAAGCGTATGAACCACCGTCCCGGCGAGATGTCCGGCGGCGAGCAGCAGAGAGTCGCGATTGCAAGGGCGATATCCCATTCGCCGAAGATCATTTTCGCTGACGAGCCTACTGCGGAGCTTGATTCACCGACAGCAATGGCGGTGATGAAACTGTTCAGAGAGCTTGTAAGGCAGAACGATCTGACCATAGTCATGACAACTCATGATACAACCATGATGGAACAGGCTGATATCGTTTACACGCTGGAGGACGGCGTGATTTCTGACGTTATGGAGAATGTTCCGGAGGAGGGTGGAGATGCCTAAAAAAGTGCTTCTTGCCCCGCCGGAAAACATCATGGTTCAGGCGGAAAACCTCGTGAAGATATACAAGTCAAAGGACGTTGAGGTAATGGCACTCCAGGGTCTTGACCTGACGGTTGAGCGCGGAGAGCTTATGGGGCTTGTCGGCGCAAGCGGCAGCGGAAAATCAACGCTGCTTAATATGCTGGGAGGACTTGACAGACCCTCGGCGGGCAGCCTTTACGTTGACGGAGTTGATCTGCTGAAATTCACGGAAAAGGATTTCATCGAATACAAGCGGAAAACGGTCGGGTTTGTGTGGCAGAACAACGCCAGAAACCTGATTCCCTACCTTACCGCAAAGCAGAACGTGGAAATGCCCATGCTGCTTTCCGGGTACAGCGGCAGAAGCCAGCGGGCGAACGAGCTGCTGGATATGGTGGGGCTTTCGCACCGCAAGAACAGCCGGCTGGATCAGATGTCCGGCGGCGAACAGCAGAGGGTCGCGATAGCCATTGCGCTGTCGAATAATCCTAAGCTGCTGCTTGCGGACGAACCGACCGGCTCGGTGGATACGGCTACATCAAAGCTGATACTGGACGTATTCTGGGAGCTTAACAGGGCAATGGGCGTCACGATAATAATTGTGACGCATGATACAAAGCTTTCGGCGCAGATAGACCGCGTGGTGGCGATCCGGGACGGAAAGACATCAACGGAGCTTGTGCGGAAGCCGAGCGTTGCGAAGTCGTTCGGGGAGCTTTCGGAGGAGGAACAGACAGTTCATGAGGAGCTGACGGTACTCGACCGGGCAGGACGGCTTCAGATACCTAAGGAATATCTCGAAGAACTCGGCATCAAAGGCGGCGACAAAGTCCGCGTGGAGCTTGAGGACGGACGGATATCCATTTACCCGCGTGGGTTTAGCAAGTAAACAATCGGGAAAGGAGAACCCGATTTATTTAGGAAAGGTGGATTTCACTGTGGCAAATGAGCGAAAAGTGAAGCTGAAAAGGGTAACATCACTGTTTATGTCGGCTGTGATGGCTGCAACTCTTGTTCAGGTTCAGCTGGCGCCCGGTGCTGCCGCGGAGGAGGACGCTGCGTCGTCAGCATCGTCTGTCTCCGAAATTGACAGCATGAGCATAGTCAGCAACAAAAACGCGTACAGAAAGTACATAGCAAACTACCCGGACGCTGCAAAGCCGATGGAGGAAGTAAAGATCAATGTCACCGACTTTACTCAGAGTGATGACATTGACGTGAAGATCGAGGACTTCGAGGGAGAGAACGACTGCGTGGCATGGGTGGACTGCGAAGGCACCCTCACATGGAAGTTCGACGTAAAGACCGCCGGTCTTTATAACCTTGAGATGTTCTATCACCCGATCACCGCAAGCAACACGACTATCGAAGTCGAAATGAAGATCGACGGCAAGTACCCGTTTGACGAGGTAAAGCTTGTCGAGCTTGACCGTTACTGGCAGAACGAGACCGCGATCGGCTGGGACGCGCGCAAGAAGAACCAGAAGCGCCCGCCGCAGGTCGAATACAATACATGGGTTACTTACCCCATCAAGGATAAGGACGGTCTTATCAATACCCCGTACTTCTTCTACCTTTCCGAGGGTACTCATGAGATTTCCCTCACCGGTGTAAAGACCAACTTCTATTTAAAGGGTATGCGCTTCTTCAACACCGAGGAGCTGCCCACTTATGCTGAGATCGCCCCCACACAGGAGCAGATCGACGCAACTCCCGGCTTCGGCGGGAATGAGGATATAGGTCATGTTGAGGCGGAGAATTCCTACTACACCACCTCCTCCACCCTGTATCCTACCTACGACAGAACCGACTACTCTGTTAGCCCCTCCCACCCGGTAAACAAGCGCTATAACACGATCGGCGCGGATACATGGGATCAGGCTTGCCAGGCTATCGCATGGCAGGTTGAAGTGCCGGAGGACGGCTACTACAAGGTTCAGATAAGATGCCGTCAGAGCACGATGCGCGGATTTTTCTCCAACCGCCGCGTGTACATCAACGGCGAGGTACTGTGTCAGGAACTTGACGACGTAAAGATTCAGTACAATCCCAACTGGCAGACGGTAGAGCTTACCGACGCGGACGGAAATCTGATTTACGTTCCGCTCAACAAGGGTATCAACGAGATCAAGCTCGAAGCGGTTCCCGGCGATATCGGCAAAGTTATGGAGCGTCTTGACGACCTGATCTACGAGCTGAACTATTATTACAGACGTATACTCATGATCACCGGCCCCAGCCCTGACGAGTATAACGACTACTACCTTGAGGATCAGATCGAGGGTCTGTTCGACTTCTTCGAGAGAGCGATAGCTACCCTGTATGCTGAAAAGGCAGGCATCGAGGAGCTGACCGGCGAAGGCTCCGAGGCTTCAACTCTCCAGACAATGGCGGTTATCCTCCAGATGGCGGTTGACGAGCCTGAGGATCTGCCCCAGATGCTCTCCAGCATCAAGGATCAGATCTCCGCGGTTTCCGCGTGGATGAGAGATTACCGCGACCAGCCGCTTGAGATCGACTACATCGAAGTAAAGTCTGTTCACGATAATTTCCGCGACAGCAGCACTAATTTCTTCTCTGCTTTCGCTTTCGGATTCCAGGCATTTATCGGCTCTTTCTTTGAGGACTACACCTCCGTTTCCGATTCAACCGGATCTGAAAAGACGCTGAACGTCTGGGTATCCCTCGGACGTGACCAGGCAACGGTTGTAAACGAGCTGGTAAGCTCTGAGTACAACCCGAACAGCGACACAAAGGTAAACATTTCTCTGGTACAGGGCGCCGTACTTGAGGCAACTCTCGCGGGTAAGGGCCCTGAGGTAGCATTGTTCATCGGCGGCGACTTCCCGGTTGTCTGCGCTTCAAGAGGACTTCTTGTAAACCTCAAGGAGCAGCCGGGCTATGAGGGCGTAATAAGCCGCTTCACACCGGACGTTACAACGCTTTACGAATTCAACGGCGGAGTTTACGGACTTCCGCTCACAGAGAACTTCCCGATGCTCTTCTACCGCACCGACGTACTTGAAGAGCTTGGATACACCGCACCTCCGGAGACATGGGACGAGCTTATCAATATGCTCCCCGACCTCCAGAGAAAGTACCTTGAGGTAGGACTTATTCTCCCGTCCAACATCTCCTCACAGGTATTCGACGCAGGTAACACATTCGTACTGCTGATGCTCCAGACAGGTCAGGACTTCTACAACTTCGATGAAGCAAGCGGACAGTACATTTCAACGACATTCGATACCGAGGCGGCGGTAGAGGCATTCACCAAGTGGACAAAGTTCTACACCGTTTATGACTTCGACCAGACCTACGACGCATTCACACGTTTCAGAACAGGTGAGATGCCCATTCTTCTCCAGAACTACGCGTTCTACAATCAGTTGAGCGTTGCAGCTCCTGAGATCAAGGGTCTGTGGTCATTCACACACGTTCCCGGCTCTTATGTACACGATGAGAACGGAAACAAGATCAAGAACGAGGACGGTTCTTATAAGATCGACTACACCGCAAACTCCGGTTCCTCCGGCGCAGTTATCTTCAATAGCTGCAAGGACATCAATGCAGCATGGAACTTCATCGACTGGTTCACAACCACGGACGTTCAGGTAGAATACGGTAAGACCATTGAGGCTATCATGGGCCCGATGGGACGTTACGATACAGCAAACGTTGAAGCTCTCAGCAGACTCAACTGGTCTACTTCCGAGTATAACAAGATCAGCGACCAGATGAGCAACCTCAGAGAGGTTCCGATCATTCCGGCTTCCTATGCGGTAACACGTAACGTTTACAACGCATTCAGAGCGGTCGTAAACAACCAGAAGAACCCAAGATATCAGCTCAGCTCCTACAACAGAGACATCAACTCCGAGATTGTAAGAAAGCTGAAGGATCTCGGCTACTACAAAGGCTAAGGGCTTATCCCTCCTGGCATAGTCCGGGAGGGAGCTCAGAGCAAAGAAAAAATAGGAGGAATCAGCTTGTTCGGTAAAGAGAAATCGCAGTATATCGAGGACAGCAAGTTCCGCTATACGATGCGTGAAGTTAAGAAGAACGGCAGCGCGTATATACTCGCTCTTCCGTACTTCCTTTTGTTCCTGATTTTTACGGGCATTCCTGTTGTAATCTCCCTGCCTGTCGGCTTCACGAACTTTAACATGGTTCAGTTCCCGCAGTGGGTAGGCTTAAGCAACTTCTATACCCTGTTCCTTCAGGACGATGTATTCCTTATTGCGATCCAGAATACTCTGGTATTCGCGATCATAACCGGCCCTGTCAGCTATATCATGTGCTTCCTGCTGGCATGGCTCATCAATGAGATGCCCGGCCCGCTGAAAACAGTGTTTACATACATTTTCTACGCGCCGACTCTTGCAGGTAATATCTACGCAACATGGCAGCTCATCTTCTCCGGCGATACCTACGGCTTCCTGAACTCCGTTCTCATGAGCTTAGGTCTTATCAACGGCCCTCAGCAGTGGCTGACCGACTCCAGATATATCCTCATGTGCGTTATCATCGTACAGATGTGGATGGCTCTGGGTGCAGGCTTCCTTTCGCTTCGTGCAGGCTTCCAGGGCATTGACAAGTCCGGCTACGAGGCAGGTGCAATCGAGGGTATCAAGAACCGCTTCCAGGAGCTTATTTATATCACGATCCCCGCAATGGGCCCGCAGCTTCTGTTCGCGGCAGTAATGCAGATCACGTCTTCTTTCACCGCCGGTGATATCGGACGTTTCCTCACAGCCTTCCCGTCAACAGACTATGCAGCGCACACGATCATGACCCACGCATTCGACTACGGCTCAGTCCGCTACGAAATGGGCTACGCCTGCGCGATATGCTTCCTGCTGTTCATAGTGATGATCCTTGTAAACAATGTCATCCGCAAGGCTATGAGCGGAATACTGGATACTTAAGGAGGACGGAAGATGCGCGTTATAAAGAAAAGAAAAAAGTGGGGAGGCTCCCGCGGCGGCGATATTGCGATTTTCATTCTTCTCGTACTTATCGGCCTGTTCATGCTCTTCCCGATTTACCTTTCGGTAATTCAGTCGATCAAGCCGGTCGAGGAACTGTTCGTGTTCCCGCCGAAGCTCTATGTTCAACGTCCTACCTCTCAGAACTTTGAGGATATGCTCAAGGTCGCAGGTTCTCTTGACGTACCTTTCTCAAGATATGTTTTCAACTCGATATTCGTTTCAGTAGTTGTAACCGTTGCACAGTTGTTCCTCTCTTCCTCTGCGGCATACGTGCTCGCAAAGGTAAGAGCGCCGGGCGTAAAGGCGATGAACAAGGTAATTGAGATCGCCCTGCTGTTCACCTCTTCGGTAACATACATCGTGCAGTACATCGTTATGGCTGCAATGGGAATGATCGATACCTACTGGGCAATCACGCTTCCCTATATCGCAACGCCTATGGGTCTGTTCCTTATGAAGCAGTTCATGGGTCAGATACCTGAGAGCATGATCGAAGCGGCAAAGCTTGACGGCGCGAGCCACATGAGAGTTTGCTGGCAGATAGTAATGCCGAACGTAAAACCTGCATGGCTCACCCTGATGATATTCGCATTCCAGGGCGCATGGCAGATCACCGGCTACCTGTTCGTATACAGCGAGCAGCTCAAGCCTATTCCTATCGTAATGCAGCAGATCGCAGCAGCAGGTATAGCCCGTACGGGTGTTTCCTCGGCGACTGTCGTCGTGCTGATGCTGCCGCCTATGATACTGTTCCTTATACTCCAGAGCAACGTTGTAGAAACAATGGCTCATTCGGGACTTAAGGACTAAAGGCTGTCAATTAATTTACGAAAGGATGATTTTAGTGCCATCAATTAAGCGCATAGCAGTGCGCGTGACGGCTGCGGCAATGGCTGCGGCAACGCTTCTGACGAGCGTGGCTTACGCAGATGAGCCTTACACCGGATACAATTACGACTGGTGGGGCGACCCGGTTCCGTCACAGAACGGCTATGTAGTAGATAAGGTTTATACCGGCGCTGATATGGGCGTTGATTCCCTATCTGAGCCGAGCGATATGTTCTTCTCCGAAACAGAGGATCTGTTCATTGCAGATACGGCATATAAGCCTTCCTCCGGATCAGGAAAAGGAAGAATAGTAGTCACCGACAAGAACTTCAGCCTGAAGTACACCATTGAGTCGCTGGATATGAGCGGTATTCAGGACTGGCTTGACCTCAAGCAGTCCGAGCTGAACGCTGGAGCGATCTCACAGGCGGATTTCAATAAAGTGACCAGCACCACTTTCAACGGTCCTACCGGCGTATTTGTCGATGTGGACGAGGGCGAGGAAACAATATTCATTGCGGACAAGGATAACGACCGTGTTGTTTCACTCATCGTTGATGAGGTGGGCAGCGACAAGTACAAGACCGCTGTCGGCAAGGTGCAGACCATTTACACCAGACCTCCGTCAAATATGTACGATTCTACCATTACCTTCAACCCCAGCAAGGTTCTGGTTGATGCGGCAAAGAACGTATATGTCTGCATAAAGTCCATTACGAAGGGCGCTGTTGTGTTCTCCAAGGAGGGCGACTTCAACGGCTATTTCGGCGCTAACCGAGTTGAGGCGACCGGCGAGGTTCTGCTGAACGCTTTCTGGAAGCTGATATTCAACCGTGAGCAGGCAAAGAAAATGAGAAGAAGCGTTCCTGTCGAAATATCCAACTTCGATATCGACACCGATAACTTCATCTATACAGTAACCGAGTCCAAGTCGGCTGAAACGGATATCCTAAAGAAGCTGAATTCCGCCGGCACGAATATTTTCACGAACCTCGGATACTCCGACTACACCTTCGGCGACTACCTGACAAAGTATTACAGAGGTCAGGTGTACTCCTCGCAGATCACAGATATTGACGTTGACGCGAACGGAGTAATAAACCTGCTGGATCTTAAAACAGGACGTGTGTTCCAGTACGATGATGAGTGCAACCTGCTGTTCATCTTCGGCGGAATAGGTCAGCAGAAGGGTACCTTTAACATTGTCAACGCAGTAGAGAGCCTCGGTGACAAGGTATATGTCCTTGACGGACGTAAGTGCAGCGTCACCGTGTTCAAACAGACTGAGTTCGGTTCTATCGTACACGAGGCAATCTCCCTGTTCAACAAGGGTAAGTATGAAGAAGCCCGCGGTCCGTGGGAGGAAGTAATCCGCCGTGACAGCAACTACTGGTTTGCTTACATCGGTCTTGGAAACGCTTATCTGAACGAGGGCGACTATGAAACTGCTATGAAGTACTTCTACTACAACTCAAGAAGCGGCTATAACGACGCGTTCAAGAGCTGGCGTATGAACTTCATCAGAGATAACTTTACACTGTTCGCAGTGATAATTCTTGTTCTGCTTGCTGCAATCTACCTCATCTCGGTATGGAGAGGAAAGGTTCGCATGAAGAAGCGCGCGGAGCAGGAAAGATTGTTCAAGGAAAAGAACAAGGGAAAGGAGGACGTCTGATATATGAGATTTAATCTTGATATGCCGGCTTGGAAATGGCCGTTCTACATCATGCGTCACCCCTTTGAAGGCTTTGAGGATCTCAGATGGAAGAAAGCCTATAACATGAAGGTCGCTATGGTCATCGTTGCTCTGCTGTTTGTCGTCAGCGTCTGCGGCGAGCTTATGACAGGCTTCCTGTTCAACAACAGTACGGTCAAGGTATTCAACATTGTTCCTATCGTTATCCGTACAGTTGTTATCTTCTTCACATGGGTTATAGGAAACTGGGCGCTGTGCACACTGTTCGACGGCGAGGGTACTATGAAGAACATCTGCGTTAATACCGCTTATGCTCTCGTTCCTTACATCATCGGTCAGGTTATCAATATAATTCTCAGTAACTGCCTCCAGAAAACCGAGGGTGCATTCATCACTTTCATTTCCTACGTCACGATACTGTGGACTGCGGTGCTTCTTATCTCAGGTATGAAAACAGTTCATCAGTACTCAATACCCAAAACGATCCTGTTCATGCTTATCACCATTCTCGCAATGGTTGTAATTCTCATTCTACTTGTGCTTCTGGTTTCTCTGTTCCAGCAGGTATACATATTCATCTATTCGATCTATACCGAGCTGCTGTACAGATTCTCCAACCTTGAGCCAACGGCTCTGATATTCATTTTCATCGGCGTTATCGTGGCACTTTTCGCAATCGTCATTGCAGCCTATACCGCATATGAAAAGCATCAGATCGCAAAGGAACGCAAGAAGCTGAATTCCTGATTAGAAGCATTAGAGAGCCTTGATCTCCCGAAAGGGAGAGAGGGGCGCAAATATAGAAAATGGTGGTGTAAAAATGCTACAAATTCGCAAGAAAATACTTGTCGGAGTTCTGTGCGCAGGCATGGTGCTTTCGGCAAGCCAGAGCGTTGCATGGTCTGAGAATGATTCAAGCATGACAGCAGAAGCAGATGCGGCGGCAAACACCGAGGCAGAAACCGAAGAGGCTGCCGGGGAGGAAGCTGCTGAGGAGTCCAAGCCTGAAAAGGAGCCTATCAAGGAGGAGGACGTTCTCGCAACCTGCCAGCTTGCCGCTTCAAATGAAAATTTTGAACTGCTTGTAAATACCCAGACCGGTATATTCGCATTCCGGACAAAGGACGGAGAGCATATATGGTGGAGCAACCCCTATAATGCCGACGACGATCCGGTTGCAAACAACTCCAAGAAAGAAGATCTCAAGTCTTCTCTGGTCATCAATGCGGTAAAGGTAACGGATACCGAAGCTCCTTCCACAACGGTGCGCTCCTATAAGGACAGCGTGAACGCAATAGTTGAGACCGCGGACGACATCAGACCCGGACTCGTCGTAACAATGGTGGAGAACGGCTTCAGAGCAGAGTATACGTTCCCGAACGAGGGAATCACGATACCCTACTACATCACTCTCAAGGACGATTACATTGAGGCTTCCATCGCAGTCAGTGAGATCTATGAAGTCGAGAGTGAACCCAGTCTTATCGCAGAAAGCTCGCGTTCAGTCGTTGACGTGAACCTGCTTCAGGATCTCGGCGCGGCGTTCTCCGATGAAGAGGGATACATCATAACACCGGACGGCTCCGGCGCGGTGATAAACTTCAACAACGGCAAGAGCAAGACCAATGAGTATACTCAGAGGATTTATGGACGTGACCTTGCAAAGAGTCAGGAGATGGCTCCCAAGAAGACAGAGCAGGCATATCTCCCGATCCTCGGTATCGTAAGAAAGGATAACGCGCTGCTGGAGGTAGTTACCGAAGGCTCGGCTTACGCAACAGCAAGAGCTGCGGTTTCCGGACAGAAGGCTACCAGCTACAATTCAGCGTGGTTCAACTTCACCCTGAGAGCTACCGATACCTACTTCATGGGCGGTCAGAACGCATCTTCACTGAACGCTTATCAGCAGAATTTGATCCCTGAGGAGAGAGTAACGGTTCGCTATTACCCCATTGTCAAGGACGATGTAAGCTTTGTTGACGTGGCTAAGCGTTATCAGCAGTACCTCGTTGAGGAAAAGGGACTTACAAAGGTTGAGAACGAGGAAGCTCCGCTTTACCTCGATCTGTACGGCGGTACAGTAAAGGAGCAGTCCGTTGTCGGCTTCCCGGTAAAGCTGGAAACAGCAGCTACTACCTATGAAGAGGCAAAGCAGATACTTCAGGAACTCAATGCTCTTGGAGTTGACAAAATGATCGTTACCTACGAGGACTTTAACGCCGCTGGAATTACAAGTAGAATATCCAATTCTGTTGACTATTCCGGAACCCTCGGCGGAAAGAACAAGTGGAACGAGCTGAAGAGCTACTGCGAAGCAAGCGGCATAATGCTTGCTCCGAGCTTCGACCTCATGGAATACGAGCGCAGCGGCAATGGCTATACCAAGACCGGCGCCTCCGCAATCGCTATCACAAAGGCATACGCAACTCAGGGCGTATATGAGCTTGCTTTCGGAACTCCGCATGACACACGCTCAAGCTGGTACATTCTTTCACCGTATTTCTTTGAGAGAGTATACGGCGAGGTGGTAACAAGCTGCCAGAAGGAGGGCGTGAAGGCTATCTCCGTTGCTGACGGAACAAATAAGCTGTACAGCGACTTCACCGGAAATACCACAAGAAGTACCTCCAGACAGCAGGCTGTGAACAATCTCATCAAGGGCTATGAGATGATAAACCAGAGCGGCATGACATTCGTTGCCGGCGCTGCAAACGACTATGCGCTTCCTTATGTCGATTACCTCAAGGACGTTCCGCTTTACAGCAGCAACTTTGACGTATACGACTATGATATCCCGTTCTACGAGATAGTAATTCACGGATATATCCCCTACACTACCAAGGCTAAGAACGCAAGCTCCAGCGCGGACGAGATGTTTGTATACTCTGTCGCTACTGGAACTCCGCTTCACTACGAGGTAATGTTCGAGGATCCGAACGAATTCACTGACTGCTCTTACGATGAGCTGTTCTACACCTACTATAAGGGCTGGCTTCAGGACATTAGCACTGAATACAAGTTCATGCAGCAGTATGTTCTTCCTCTGACTGACGAGACGATTGAAAACTTCGAGATCGTGGACGTTGACGCTTACAGAACAACATTTTCTGACGGTACTGTTGTTGAGGTAGATCTCAGCACACTTCAGATTTGTATCAACGGCACAGAGGTCAAGCTTTCCGATTTTGAAACGAAAGGAGCGACAACTGACTGATGAGTGACGAACTTGAACTCGGCACAAGCTCTACTCCCGCTGAGCCGACAGCAGACCTCAGCAAAGAAAAAGAGTCAGTGACCGAAGCACCGGTGCAGAGGGTGTCTGCTCACAATACCGCCGCTGCTGCCGCACTCAATGCAGCAAACGAAGAGGTGGATATCCGCCGCCGCGGCGGAGAAAAGGCACAGGTCAAGATAAAGACCACCAAGATACCTTATGAGAAGAAAAAAGGACTGTATGGCTACGGCTTCATTGCTCTGTGGTTTATCGGAACACTGTGGCTGTTCATCATACCGGTTCTGACATCTCTCTGGTATTCGCTTTGTAATACTCAGCTTCTCGATAAGGCAGGCGCGCTTGAGAAAGGTATGACCTCCGCAGGTATTTATACCGAGTGGAACGGTTTCTACAACTTTACAAAGGCGTTCACCATTGATACTAACTTCCTGCCGAAGCTCGGTGAAGCGCTCGGAGAGATCCTGCCGAACACTATCGTTATCATGATCTTCTCCCTGTTCATCGCGGTTATCCTGAACCAGAAGTTCAGAGGAAGAACCCTCGCCCGTGCGATATTCTTCCTGCCGGTACTGATTGCGACTGGTCCTGTCATCAGCGTAATCAACGGTGATATGGCATCTCAGGGCGTATCCGACGCAGCGCAGTTCAGCACACTGTTCAAGACAGACCTTGTACAGGAGTTGATGGAGTTCATAGGTATCTATAACCTTAACCAAACGTTTACCACTGTTATTGAAACCATAACTTCTGACGTACTGAACCTCGTATGGAATTCCGGTATCCAGATACTGATATTCCTTTCCGCACTTCAGACTATCCCTCCGTCCGCTAAGGAAGCCGCAGGCATCGAGGGCGCGACCGCGTGGGAATTCTTCTGGAAGATCACATTCCCGTACATCTCTCCGATGATCCTGTCCAACCTTGTTTATACGGTTATTGACGCATTCGTTTCCACAGATAACGTGGTCATGAAATACGTTCTGGATCAGTCCAGAAACTGGGAGTACGGCTATTCCGCGGCGCTTGCGTGGATCTACTTTGCAATAGTAGGTGCGTGCCTTGGCATTATCTGCGTGATAATCAACAGGTTCGTATACTACGAGAATGATTAAGGAGGTTAGAGAAGTGACAGAAAAAGAATTTGAGCTCCCCACTGAGGGAAATGATGTTGCTAATCAGCCTGCTGAAACTGTAACAAACATTGACGAAAAAGCCGAAATGGAGCAGAGCGCTGCGGCTATCGCAGACAGCTTCAAGACCGAGGAAGCCTCCTACGCTGACCCCAGCGCTGAGGCAATCGCAGAAACCATTGCCGACATCAACTCTGACGCGGCAGTGGCTGTAAGCACCTATGGCGCTGAAAAGGCTCCGAAAAAGGCAAAGAAGAAAAAGGACGAGTACCGAGTATCCAACTTCGACATTATCAGAAACTACCACCGGTACACCACAAAGGAAAAGAAGCATTACAGATACCTGTTCTGGCACAGAATTGCCGGCTATGTATGGCCGTTCTTCAGAGCAGTGATTATCTTCGGTCTTTCCTTCGTTATCCTTTATCCTATCCTCTACATGATCTCTACCTCTCTGCGTCCGCAGGCTGAAATGCACGATCCCTCCGTAATGTGGATCCCCAAAACGATCCGTCTGGAGAACTTCGTTGAGGTATGGAACGCTATCGACTATCCGAACACACTCTGGAATACTCTGGTTCTGAACATCGTTTCCTCAGTGCTTCAGGTAGGAACCTGCGCTCTCACCGGATACGGCTTTGCAAGATTTAAGTTCAAGGGCAAGAATTTCTTCTTTGCTCTGGTACTGCTTCAGATCATCGTACCGGTACAGATCATACTTATCCCGCAGTATTCACAGTTCAGATATTTCGATATATTCGGACTGTTCACTGCGCTGACCGGAAACACCTTGAACCTTGTAGATACCAACCTTTCGATGTATATACCGGCGCTGATGTGTAATGGTATCCGAGCGGGTCTGTTCATCTACCTGTTCAGGCAGTTCTTCCGAGGGCTCCCGAAGGAGCTTGAGGACGCAGCTTATCTCGACGGCTGCGGCCCGTTCAAGACGTTTATAAGCGTAATGATCCCGAATGCGGCAAGCTCGTTCCTGACGGTATTTATCTTCTCTATCGTATGGTACTGGAACGACTACTATGTATCTTCAATGTACTTTACAAAGGCGAACACGATCTCGCTGAAGATAGACGGTATCGGCAACATCGTATCAATGTACTTGACCGGTGAGATAGGAATGGCTTCCGACTTCATCGTATGGATGGAAGCAGGCTGTCTGCTGGCGATCACGCCTATCGTTATCATGTATATCTTCTTACAGAAGTACTTCACGGAAGGTATCGCAAGAGCAGGTCTTGCTAACTGATCCTTTGCGGTCTATAAATTCACCCCCGGTTCTCCGGGGGTGATTATTTAGCACGAATTATGGAAAAGGAGGGGGAAAATGAAAGAGGTAGCGATATTCACTGACGGCGCTTGCAGCGGAAATCCCGGTCCGGGAGGCTGGGGTGCAATTCTTCGCTGCGACGGCAGGGAGAAGGAGCTCAGCGGGGGAGAAGCGCATACAACCAACAACCGCATGGAGCTTACCGGAGTGATAGAGGCGCTGTCAGCGTTGAAATATCCCTGTAAGGTAAAGCTCACCACCGACAGCAAGTATGTGGTTGACGGAATAACAAAGGGCTGGGCGCATGGCTGGAGGAAGCGCGGCTGGAAGAGATCCGACGGCAAGCCTGCGCTCAATCCCGACCTCTGGGAACGGCTGCTGGAGCTGCTTGCCGTGCATGACGTTGAATTCTGCTGGATAAAGGGTCATGCCGGGCATGAGGAAAACGAGCGCTGCGACCGGCTGGCGGTGGCGCAGAGGGACATTTACTCCGGGAAATGAAAAGGCGGTGCTATCTGAGGTCGCCAAAAAAGTTTAGCCTGAGAAAACAGTGACTTTCTCAGGCTATTATGTTGTGAAGAAAAAAGACAAAATGGAATTTGTCGGGCAGGTACGCCCGCCAGCGACTTCCACGCGAAGCGCGGAAAATGCTTTTCGCTTCCTTTTGGCACAAAAGGAAGTAGGGTGTGGGGCAAATCCCCACCACTCGCGCGTAAGCGCGTTACTCGGCGCGGAGCGCCGCTATACGCGTAAAAGGCGCTAAAGGGGTAACAGGGGGAAAACAAGAGTTTTCCCCCTGTCTGTTGCTGCCTACGGCAGCAACAGACAACTACATCACCGCGCGTTTTCGGTGGGGCTTGCCGCCCTTATTTACTGATTATATTTAAACTCCAAAGTTACAGCTAGGTAAGGAATTTTTTTGAGTTTGTCAATGCCTGCTCCGCAGTCATTGACAGGGGGAAAACTCTTGTTTTCCCCCTGTAACCCCTTTAGCGCTCCTGACGCGTTTACGCGCGCTCGCGCGAGTGGTGGGGCGCTGCCCCACACCCCGGTTCCTTTTGTACCAAAAGGAACCGAAAATCATTGCGCTTCGCGCTAAGTTACAAGCAAAACTGCCCGACAAATTACAATTTATTCAGCATTATCTCTGCTCTCCGCCTCCCGCTTTGAGAAAACGCACCCGCAATAATTCTGCCGATACAGCCCATATTCCTTTGAAAGCTCGATTGATCGGAGATATCCTCCGCGCTTCTTGAAATCAGAGGGAAGCAGCTTTACCGGGTATATCTCCGACAACTCTGCGCCGATCTCATTCAGCTTGGCGGCATTTTTCATCGGACTTATGGACAGGGTCGAGCAGAAATAATCAAACCCATGCTCCGCCGCATACTGCGCCGCCTTTTCTAGCCGTAGGCGATAGCACACGAAGCAGCGTTCACCGCCCTCCGGGATATCCTCCATGCCCTTTACCGCCGAGTAAAATTCCTCCGGGCGGTATTCCGGCACTACCACCTCTGCCGGGTGCTTCATCGGGAGTTGAGAAACTAACCTTCGCAGCTCCTCGGTGCGTTTGTCAAACTCCTCTTTCGGGGAGATATTCGGATTGTAGTACAACAGTATAATGCTGAAATACTTCGATAGATATTCAAGGCAGTAGCTTGAGCAGGGCGCACAGCAGCTATGAAGCAGCAGCTTCGGCACCTTTCCGTCAAGCCCGGCAATTATTCCGTCAAGCATTTTCTGATAATTCTGTGTTGGCATAAGCCGCTCCTTTCAACTGAACTCATTCCTGCTGCAAATCCTTCTCCGGCAGATTAACTATCCATATCCCGGCGCAAACCAGAACCAGCGCTGCTACCGACCGAAGATTGAATGCCTGCTCCGCTTCTCCGAGGAGCAGAGCCGACAAAAGCACTCCGCAGACCGGGGTGAGAAATCCGAATACCGCCACACGGCATACCGGATTATGTTTGAGAAGCAATCCCCACAGGCTGTATGCCGCCGCAGACACCAGCGCGAGATACAGCAGGGTAACTATTCCCTGCCCTGAGATAGTCCACCCGGAGTATTCCGCGCCGCCCGCAAGCAGCCCGATAATCACCATTGCTATACCGCCGGCAATGAACTGAAACGCCGACAGCATCACAGGAGATGAGCCTTTCCCGGAGAAGCGCTTGAGCAGCACCGTTGACACCGCATAGGACAGCGCGGAGAGGAAAATGAAACCCTCGCCGTTCCACGCAAATCCACTCATATCGCCGCCGAGGTTAATCACAATGATACCTCCGAAGCCCAGCAGACAGCCAATCAGCTTCCGTGAGGTCATTTTCTCCATGCGAAGCAGCAAGGTGGTGAGCAGAATGACCAAAAATGGGTTTGAGCCGTCAATAATGGAAGATTTGACTCCGGTGCAGTTGGCAAGTCCGAGATAAAACAGCGAATACTGCAATATAGTCTGAAACAGGCTCAGCACAAATATCCGGGGTACGTCCTCCTTGTGCGGGAGCATGGGCTTTTTGCCTGCCGCGCTTCCGGCTGCCCACGCGAGAATTCCCGCCAGAGTGAACCGAATCCCGGCAAAAATAAGCTTTGCCCCGGCGCCGCTGTAGGTTATCCCGAACTGCTCATAGCCTATTTTAATTACTGGAAATGCGCTTCCCCAGAGGGCGCAGCAGATAAACGCGATGATCGCCACTGCCCATATCCTGCTTAAATATTTAGTCAACATGGTATTTTCACATTCTTCCTGAAAACAGTTGCAAAAACTGCGATTTTGTTATATAATACATTTGTATTATTATATTTGGAGGTATTTCTATGAAAGTAATATTAGTAAACGGAAGCCCGCATGAGTTCGGCTGTACAGAAATGGCGCTGCGGGAATGCGCTGCGGTTCTGGAGCAGCAGGGGATATCTACCAAGATATTCTGGATAGGTACAAAGCCTATCTCCGGCTGCATAGGCTGCGGAGCCTGCAAAAAGGGGCTTGGCAAATGCTGCATTGACGATGCAGTGAACCAATTCACCGCGCTTGCTGAGGAAGCAGACGGCTTTATCTTCGGCTCGCCGGTGCATTACGCGGCGATAAGCGGCAGCATGAGCGCGTTCATGGACAGGGTGTTCTATTCCGGAGGAAGCAAGCTTGCCGGGAAGCCCGCGGCGGGAGTAGTAAGCTGCCGCAGAGGCGGAGCTTCGGCTGCATTTGACGAGTTCAACAAATATTTCACGATAAATTCAATGCCTGTGGTATCTTCACAGTACTGGAATCAGGTTCACGGAAGCACACCGGAGCAGGTGCTTGAAGATCATGAGGGAATACAGACGCTCAGAATGCTTTCCAAGAACATGGCATGGCTGCTCAAGTGCATTGAAGCCGGAAAGGCTGCCGGTATCAACCGTCCGGAGCAGGAGAAGATAATTCGCACCAACTTTATCAGATGATATATTTACGATGGCGCTGCTTTTGACAGCGCCACATTTTTATGTAAATTGGAATTTGTCGGGCAGGTTTCCGTTTGCAGCTCTGCGCGAAGCGCAATTGTTTTTCGCTTCCTTTTGGCTTCCAAAAGGAAGCGGGGTGTGGGGCAGCGCCCCACCACTCAGCGCGGCAGCGCATAAACGCGTCAGAAGCGCTAAAGGGGTCACAGGGGGAAAACAAGAGTTTTC
>JAGAJA010000046.1 GCA_017829075.1 Oscillospiraceae bacterium
TTCGCAGGTGGTGTAGTAATCATCGTAGCAGCGCTGACAGAGCGGCATATTGTCTGAACCAGCGTTGTCGTCAAGCCAGATACGCTCGCCGCAATGCTCGCAAGCAACGGTTTCGTTGTGGTAGCAGTCGGGGCAGAGCAATTCGCCCTGCATTTCATAGTAGTCCTCGGTGTCAAGTTCCGCGCCGCAGCAACTGCAAATGAGTCGGGTGTTGTCGGTTTTGTTGTCCATGGTGTGTTCCTCCTGTAATTAGTATTCTTCTGCCAAAAGCATAGTGGTGTGGGTTTCGTCGTCAATGACGAAGATTTTTGCCGTAATAGGGCTGTCCGTGCGAAATTCGAGCGTGCGCTCGTAGGACGGCTGTTCCTGCGAATGAGTAATGTGCTGGGTCTTGCTGTCGGTTGTGAGCCGAAAGACTTGCAGGTAGTCTTTTTCAGCTACTTCCATTGAATCGATTAAGTTCCAAAGGATTATCTGTGTCAGTAATGGTACTGTTTCACTAATTCCTCTGGTGCAATAACGTGGATTGTTAAACATTTCTGTCACCTCCAAATGGCTTTGTAATGCGGTTTGTTGGGAAAAGCAAAAGCCCCGTCACCGTGAATTTTCATCACGATAACGGGGCAAGTTTTGCTACGAAAATCGAGTCCGCGATAAACCGAAATAAACCGTTATTTCAGACTGAAATCTGTGCTGTCTAACCGCTTAAGTTCGCGTTCCGCATCGTCGATTTTCTGTTGAAGCTCTGTTCGCTTCTCGTCCTTGCGACACTCGCTTACCATGCCGATTATCCCTGCGATTGCAACGACACCGGCTTCGATTATGGTTACGAGCGTCTGTGAAGTTATTCCTTCATCTGATCACCTCCAACGGTATAATATATCTTTGTGGAGAGGAGATTTTTGGACAAAAAAACACCGTCCTGCAGAGGTTCAGAACAGTGTTTTGTAGTATGGAATTACTTCAAACCAATTATTGAATGTTATTATCTGCTTATCTCAATCACTGGCCTTACACCGCAGAAATCGGTCTGTATCCCCATATCAGAAACTGTACCGTCATTCCTGACAGCAACAGCACTGTAACCCCACTGGCTTTGACCAATGTCCTCAAGCCACCAGGAGCCCTCGTCACAGCCGTTTGCCAGCGCATACGGAGTAGCCTCTGCTATTAGCTTGCTTGACTTATAATACTCTTCATATTCATTGTAATAGGCTTCTCCGCCATAATAAGCAAGAATATCTTTTAGGTTCAAAAGAACAACATCGCTCCAGAGCTTCATAATGGAGTGGTCAACGATTTCTCCAGTAGTTATGATCTGCTCTTTTTCTTCGGCAGAAAAAGCCGTATTATAGAAATCATTGTTCAGCCATTCATGAATATAACTGTCTTTCCACTGAACATCTTCACTATACTTGTGGAAGGGAACAGAGTCAAGAATATCCTTGCTGATAACCTTCACATATTCATTGTTTCTCTCCAGAACCACCCACTCGATAGGTTCGGCGCCATTGCTGAGATTGTTGTCCTGCTCATAAGACCCAAAGGTTATGATATCACCCGGTTCAGTTGCATTCTGCAAGTTTTCCAATGCACCAGAACAATCATTCTCCATATATGCATTGTACCCTAAATTGTATTCACAATCCAATATTTTGTCAGAGGTAACTAAATCCGAGATCGATGTATCAACCTTTTTGTAATTGGCTAAAGCCAAATCGTAATTTCCCTCTGCATAATGCTTTTCAGCAGCCTCATAAAATAGTACAGAGGCTTTATACAAACTATGAGAATCGCCTATCTTATTATATACCATTGCTGCAGTCTCATAATCCTCATAAGACTCAAGAATAAGAGCAATACTAGTGGCGCTTTCTGCCTCATTATCCGTGGTTCCCATACCATTCAGATAAATTGTGGCTATGGAACTCGCCATAAGATATTTGCTATCCTTATAATCACCCAATATTTCAAAGGCATTGGCCGCTTCGAGGTACTCTCCCTTATTCATCATCTCAACAGCAGAAGTATATTCTTCTTCATTTTGATCAGCTTCATTGGCAATAAACTGGTGGCACTGTGCGAGAAGCGAGCGGCTGTCCTTATATTTGCCAAGCTCAGAAAAAACACTGATAGCTTCCTCATATTTCCCTTCGTTCATGAGTACTATTGCATCATTGTATTTCTTAGAAGGAAGATAGCTGTTGGCATAGTACACGCCGCCGACTATTCCACCTATAACACACAGCAATACAACCGCCACGATCACGATAACTTTTGTTTTTGGCTTTTTAGGGGTATCAGAGTGTTCAGCGATACTATTTGTGTGGCTGTTATCTGCCTGAGATCTCTTTTCTTCGTAGATCTCTTTCAGTTCAATATCGCGAAATGCATTATTCTCGATCTCGTCCTTGAGTCCATTCCAGATCTTAACATAATTTCTGAATGAGGAAAAGCTTTCAATATTGACCTTGCACTTTCCCCTCAGCACCAGTAGTAAAATGCTCAGGCCCAAAGCCAAACCGCCCAAAACCAGAAACAATGTCAGTGTATTTTTTATTTCGATAGAAACATTAATTATAGCCGATATAAAAAGAGCAAGTGAAATAAGAAAAGCACATATTGCGGCAAACGAAAATTGTTTGCGTTTCGCCGAAAGAGTACGATCTGCGTCATCTTTCACCTGTGATAGAGCATTTATGTTCTCCTCCAGCTTATCCGCATAAAAATGATCATGGTCATACCCAGACGCAGAGATCGATCGTTTCCCCTCTTTGTATTTCATCAGGAAATTGTAGCAATCATTATATGTCCAAGCATGGTGCTCAAAATCTATCTTGACCAATCCATCTGCAAAATCGCTTCTCCATTTACCTATTTTGGCATCATAGTTGCGCTTCTTTTTTTCTGCTGCCCTCGCTTCAATATCGCTTATAGCAGATTTGATCTCGTCTATTTTTGCGGATACCCCGTCCATCTCTGAAATGGTTTCAAGAGCGGAAACACAGAAATTCAGTTTCTCTGGATCGGTTTCATCTTCAAATCTTGTTCCGATTTGATAGATGATATCCTTAGAGTCTTTCCAGTCAATGATCTCCTTCAGAACGTTCACAGCAAAATTCAGATTTTTCAGAACTGTTCCTTCTGAATATTTGCAGGCAATATTATACAGGATATCATTAGCATCGCGCCACCCCTTGACTTGCAGCAAACTATTTACGCCAGCCCGGACTTCTTCAAAGGAGTGTGAATTGTCAAGCTGAGCCTTTGCCCTGTTGTAAGTGTTGTCAAATTCGCGATTTCTTATCGCCTCATTATAGCCGGACAGCCGTTCACGCAGCTTGTCATCAGCAAAACGCATTGCTTTTTTAAAGTTGTTTCTGGTATCCAATGGCTCAGATACAGTTTCCAGATCAGCTTCCGAACGCAGATCCAATTCGACAAGCAGAAGTCCGACATAAGCCCTGGCTTCTTCGGCGTCTTCGTTGAGCGCCTGCTCAAAATAGCTGCCGGCTTTCTGCATATCTCCGTCTTCCAGCGACATAAATCCGCGCTTGATGAGATTGTCTGCCTTTGAATTGGCAGAGCTGACTGTATTACTGCTTTTCGGAGCGTTATCACTGCCGCTGCCGGCTATCTTCTTTATACCCCTGATAAGATCCTGCATAAAGCCCAGCTTGGACATATCCTGCGCCTGAAACATAGACAGAGCCTCCGGCAGGTCATAAGGATCCATGCCCTTATAGGCAGGTATAAGCGTTTTGGTGCGATCCTCTTTCATGAGGAGCAGGTATCTGCTCCATTCGTTCTTTACCCAAACTGCATTGAAATATTCCGGCTTAGTTCCGACAACGACCATAACTTTTGAAGAATTGAGCGCGGCAAAAATGTACGGCTCGTATGCAGAACCGAGCTTGTCCTCCAGCGTGATGCGCGAGAAAAACACCTTGAATCCTTCCTGCGTGAGCTGATAATACAGATCCTGCGCAAGCACGCTGTCCTGCGTGCGCTTTCCGTCCTCTCCTGTTTCCTTATAGCAGATGAACACGTCAAACGGCTCTTCCTTGTTGGAGATCTCCAGTATACCTTTCTGGACATTAGCGATGTATTCAGCCTCGCGCTGATATACCTCCTTCTGGAGCACATCTGCGTGGGAGAGCGCCTCAAGAAAATCTGCGTCCTGAGTAATAAGCGTGTATTGAGCACGGTGACAGGTTGGTATCTTCTTTTTCGACAGCGGGTCGTCAACATATTCGATACCGTATTTGCACAGCACTATCGACCAGTATATCTCGGCGTCGCTGTCGTCCCGCTGGAGCATACGCTCGTAGATCTCCATAGCCTTGTCAAATTCGCACTGCTGACGAAAATGGTTGGCACGGTTTATCAGATTGAGCTGCTGCTCGTCTGATGATTTCGGCAAGGTTTGCTTTGTTCCGCAGTATTCGCACTCGCAAACTGTCATTCCGTCAGAAACTTCAAGATTACCGCCGCACATTTTGCATTTAAAAACTGCCACGATCTTATCCTCCAATATCAGCGTTTCAGTTCCTTGCAGCTCCTGTTCCTGTCCGCAAGGTGTAATTCTATCTCTTCCGCAAGTTCCGCTGCCTTTTCGGTATCAGCGTTCACAAACGATTCAAGCTCACTGACCTCGGAGCGCAGCTTTTCCTCCTGCTCTTTCAGCTCGTCGCAGGAAACAGGGTCGCTGTAACGGAATTTTTCCGAAAGGGAGTTCAGCTTTATTTTAAGCCTTTCGTCCTTGCAGGAATCCGCGATATACTGCATATCCAGCCGGAATGTCTGCATTGGCTTCGTCGCGGTGCGTACCTGCTCCTCCTGCGCTTCAATAACATCACGCGCACTGTCAGCCGCAATAACGCCTATCGCCGACAATCCGAGAATTATCACCGAAACCACCAGCGGTATCCACATCGGAACATCAGCAAAAAAGCCTATAATACAGATCGCAAGCCCCAAAATCAACTGGACTGCCGCATAAATATAACCCATTCTGAACACCGGGAAGCCGTACACTTTTGATTTAAGTTCGCCGCCCTTGCTGAACGCGTAATAGGATATCCCCGCACCGCCGATTATCGCCAGCATTGAGAACGCATATTCCGCCCAAGCTGCCCCGGTTTTCGGGAACGGCACCGCGAAAAATACCACATTGTACATCACAAGGATTACCGCAAACACGATCAGGAACGACAGCGTTTTCTTATCGATTTTCATGGTTTAACCCTCCTTTTTTCTGCCACAGTTCGGGCAGAATTTGCTGGTGATGTTCTTTTCGCCGCAGTCCGGACAATCCCATGTTGCGGGAGCTTCCGGCTTCTTTGCGCCGCAGTCGGGACAGAATTTACTAGTTATCCCCTTGAAGCCGCAGGCAGGGCAGTCCCACGCGGCAGGCGGCTCCGGCTTCTTCGCGCCGCACTCCGGGCAGAATTTTGATGTAATCCCACTCGCACCGCACTCCGGACAAGTCCATGTATCAGCCTTGACAGGCTCGGGGCGCTTGCTTCCGCACTCGGGGCAGCACTTGCTTGTGATGCCCATTGCGCCGCAGGGGCAGTTCCACGAATCATTGCCCGCAGTGGCAGTTGCTGCGACAGCGCCGCCTATTCCCGCGCCTATTTCGGAAGCTCCCTGCATTACCGGGTTTATTGCTTCTCTTGTCATGCTCATAACGCCGCCCATTGCGCCGAGGGTCACGCCTAATCCGGCAATATCGCCCAGTCCGCCGGCTGTTCCGTTTCCGGTAATTCCGTTTTGCATTGCCTGAAGTCCCACCTGACGAGCGGTCTCCTGCTGATATGTATAGCCCTTTGCGCGCATTTCCTCCGCCTCGGCGTAAGCCTGCGCCTTGTATGCCTCCGCTTCTGCGATCGCCTTGATCTTCAACGCTTCCGCGTCACCCTGTGCGCTTACCATTTTCAATTGCGCTTCGGTCTGCGCCTCTACCAGCTTTCTGCCCTGCGCTGCTTCGGCTTCGGCTTTCAGCAGTTGTTCTTGACGCACACGGAGCGTCTTTTCCGCAAACTGCTCTTTCAGCCGGCGGTAATTCGGGTCGTCGTCCGGGGTCATGACGTTAGTTATGAAGAACTCCGGCATGGTCAGACCATATTCGTCAAGCGTTTCATTGATAGAAACACGCAGCTTCTCGGACAATACATCGAGCTGCTCGTCTATTTCGAGAATATTTATGTTGTTTTCCTTGATGATTCGGGCGAGGTTGGACTTCACCTTGTTCATTATCAGCGACTTGAACTTCGCGGTGTACTCGGTGGTTGTCAGCGCTCCGACACTCTGCACGGAAACGCTGTCATACGCAATGTCCGAATTGGTAAGCCTGCCGGTAGTACCGACAACTTTAAGCAGCAGCTTTCTGGAATCGGTCACGCGCAGGTTGAAGTTGCCGCAGGCTCCTATTTCGATGTGAAGTCCCGAACCGGGGTCGAATAGTCTGACCTTGCTGTCGGTGCCCCATTTTATGCCCATCTGGGTGGAGAGGTTGATGAAATACACCTCGGAATGGAACACCTCATCGGCATTTGTGGGCAGCTTATACAGGCTTTCCAGCGCAGGGAGATTCTGCGTTGCGAGGGTGTAACGTCCCGCGCCGAATAGGTCGAGCGCCCTACCGTCCTTGAAGAAGATCGCTTCCTGCGACTCGTGGACGATTAGCTGCGAGCCAAGGTTGAAGTCCTCAATCGGGTGCTTCCACACGAGGGTATCATTTGCGCCCTCGTATTTGATAACGCTTGCAAGCCCCTGATCCTTTACAGATTCCTTTGCTATCTGCTGCTGAACGTTAATTACTGTATCGCACAGGGGGCAGGAGTACTCCGCTGCATTTTTGTCCGCGCTCAGCCTACAGGAACAGGAAGGGCAGGTGAACTCAACTATCTGCGACATACTCTCCCGGGTGTTAATGTGCTGATGGCATACCGGGCACACTGCGTCCTCGCCTCTGCTTTGGTCGAATATCACGTTGTTCCCGCAGTGAGGGCAGGTCTTTGAAGTCACCTTTTCTGCTGCAACATCTATAACATAGCCGCAGGTGCAATTTATTTTCTTAGTCTTTCCTATCCCAAGAAAACCTCCGGTAGAAGCCTCGGTATAGTTACCGCACTTAGGACACTCTATTACGAATTTTGACATGACGATCTCTCCTTTTTATTCATTGCCACGCGGCGATTATTTATATGCCTTACTCTGATTCGATCAATTAAACTTATTCATAAATCCAGTAAACACCGCCTTCCAAATATAGAAAAGCGGTGCTTGATTTGATTCACGAAAATAATTATTCAAATATTCCCAGTCATAGCTACACTAGTAAATATGGTTTTTACTGCCATTTCAATACACGCTGCTTTCCTCATAAATCATTCCCCCTGCGCTGATCAAACACCTCTTTTTAAAATTATATCACTATTTCGTCATCTTTTCAATATTTATTTTATATTTTCGTCATTCTTACATAATATATCGACAAAAATATGTATAATTATACTAGACTATTGTTGCCAAGAGAATGGAGGCGTTCAGATGACGATAGGCGAACGAATAGCCGCGCGCCGGGAAGAGCTTGGGCTGAAACAGTATCAGGTCGCAGAGCAGATAGGCGTGACCAAGACCACCATGAGTAAGTACGAAAACAACGTAAACATTCCGAACGCCGATATCCTGGCGCGGCTTGCATCGGCACTCCAGACATCAGCCAACTATCTCTGCGGCATGACGGAAAACAGTGCGCCGCTTGGTGAAAAGTGGGTGTGCACTGATTCCGTAGACAAATCACTTATAAATATAATCCGAAAACTGAATCATGATAATCAGATGCGCCTTACAGAACGTGCAGAAACACTTCTCGAACAGCAAAACAAGACCGCAGAGTAAACCCCTGCGGTCTTATTTTATCATATTTTGTCAGAATCTTGGTACACTGCCAGCGGACTTTTACACCTTCACCAGAGGTGCTTCATTGTTCTCTGCCAGCAATATATCGCACTCGATTATGTCCATGCCGTGCTGAAATGCGTATATTATCGCTCCGTCCCTCGGAATGCGCGGGTATAACTGCGCCGCGCCAAGGTGCTTCAAGAACTCCTGTACCTCCTCAAAGGACATCTGAAACCCGAAGCCAAGCTGAATCAGCACGTCCCGGGTCGGGTTCTCACGCTTGCCGTCAAACAGCGAGTAGAAGTAGGACTTTTTCAGCCCGGAACGCCGCATTACGTCCGACAGCCTCATGTCCTTTTGAGCCGCAATACCGTTTAGATACTCCGATAAATTAACGGAATACTGCTCGCCCTTTATCTCCTCCTGCCCCTCGGCGTAGGAGTTTTTCTTTTTCAGCACCTCCAGCAAATCCCCGGTGGATTTCTGCTTAACCATAATCACTCCCCATTTCTTGACTTTTTCTGTGATTTATGTTACCATATATTCGACAAAAAATCAAGGGGCGGTGAGGAAAATGTCCGGCGAAAAATACAAAATACTCCGGTCGCTGAATACGGCGGGTACAGTCACCCTTGCGGAAAACACCGCCGACGGCAGAAAATATGTGCTGAAAGAACTCACCGAGGAATTCCTGCTGATATACCGCCGCATTTCGGAGCTTCCCCCGCAGGAAAACCTCATGCAGGTACACGAAATACTCCGGCAAGACGGTAATATCACCGTCGTGTGTGAATTCGCCAAGGGCAAGCCGCTTGACGAGCTTCTTGACAGCGGCAGCGTGTTCCCGGTTTCAGCAATACGGCGGATAACAGCGCAGCTTTGCAGAGCGGCGGAACACCTCCACCAGCACGGAATTATCCACCGGGACATCACCCCGAAAAACATAATTCTTGACGAAAATCTGAACCTGAAACTGATAGACTTTGACATCGCGCGGCAATACTCCGGGAATCGTGAGCAGGACACCACGCTATACGGCACGGAGGGCTTCGCGCCGCCGGAGCAGTACGGCTTCCGGGAAACACGCTTCACTGCGGACATCTACGCTATCGGCATGGTGCTGAAGCTCCTGCTGAACGGCTGTCCGGACTGCTCCCCGGCGCAGGAGGTTCTGCTTCGGAAAATTGCCGCGAAATGTACACGGTTTGTCCCGGAGAAACGTTACAGAAGTGCAGGAGCAGTGCGCCGGGCGGTGAGCCGTTCACGTTGGCTGATTCCAGCGGGAATTGCGGTGGCTTCAGTGGCAGTTTGGGCGGGAATTATTGCGGCAGTTCTTGTTTTACAGAATGTCAGCGGGGACGCGCCGCAAATAAGCGTGGTTCAGCAGCTGCCGGAAACCTCTGCCTCTGAAACAGGTGGTATTGTCACAACCGCAGTCACCGAGCCGCCCCAGCCGCAGGAACTGCACATCTCCGACATGGACAACCCGAACAAAATCACCGTAACCACTGAAATAAACGAGCGCGGTTATTACGAGGACGTTTTCGATTATGTATTTTACGACGACCCCGCAGTTCATGACGAATGGATTTATTGCAACATAATTCCGGAAGAAGCGCTCAACCCGCTTATCACTGCGAACTACATAAAAAATCACAAAATCAGCGGCGAAAACCTCTTCTCTGCACTGACTCTCAGCGATAACGGCGAAGCCCGCTGTATTCTCCCAAACGGCGAAGAAATGCCGTGTGATTCCCGTTGGACTAACGGTTTTCTGATTTGCGAATATGTTGACGGAACTGTGGCACAGCGGCTGTTTGAATGCACGATAGACGGCGAGGAATTCCTGTTTGTCGCGGTCAAGACCGGGGATTTCTTCCGGGAAAACAAGGTGGATTTTTACGAGGTCTACACCCGCGCGGAATGAGGTGATTACGCTGGAATACCATTTCAGGTCAGTGCTGAAAAGCTCCGAAAAGGGAGATATTCAGCTTGTTGTCGGCGATGACGGCAGGCTGTACGTCCGCAGATACCGGGAAATTTCGCCGGAGCTGTTCCAGCGGTTACAGAGAGTTTCCAGCCCGTATATTGAACGGCTCACGGAGCGTTCCAGTGACGAAAACGGGGCATATTTCATCAGCGAATATATCGAGGGAACGCCTGCTTCTGAGCGCGCATTCACCGAAAAGGAAGCAGTGCGGGCGCTTCTGGAGCTTTGCGCCGCAATTAAAGCGCTCCACAAAGCTGGGGTGATACACCGGGACATAAAACCCGCAAACCTCATCTGCGGAGCTGACGGGCATATCCGCCTGATAGACTTCGACTCCGCGCGGCTGGAGAAAACCTACCAGAGCCGGGACACCGAACAGCTCGGCACGGCTGGATTTGCGCCGCCGGAGCAGTACGGCTTCACCCAGACCGACAGCCGCTCGGATATCTATGCTTTCGGCGTGACTATGCGTGAAATTCTCGGCGACAGCGCGGACAAGCCGAAATTTCGGCGCTTAATAAACCGCTGTACCCAGTTCGACCCGGAGCGGAGATATTCCGACATCAATGCGATCAGACGGGCGGTAAAGCGTGCGTCACGTCCAAATTTTGCGCCGTTCGCCGTGGCAGGGGTGATCATTGCGGCGGGAATGGTGCTGTTCCTGCGGAAAGAGCCGCCTCCCGCACCTCCGGGAATAGTAAGGCTCTCGGAAACGACAGAAACTGAATTCACAATGGAAAGCGCAAACACCGCAGAAACCGAAACTCCCACCTCTGACCCGACAGAAGAACTCACCACCGCCGAACCAACACAGGAGCCGCCCGTGGAAACAGCGGAACTCCCCGCCACACAAGCAAGCAAAGAACAAACTGCGGAAATACCGGATCTCATCACAGCAGAACAGACAGAACCTGTTCCCGAAATCACCGACCCTACCAAAGAGGAAATTATCTCACAGACTACTGAAAGTGCAACGGAATATATCCCCACAACAATTGAATCAACCGAACCCGAACTCACGCCGAATATCCTCTCCGACAGCACAAACCCGAACAAAATGCCCTTTGAAACGATTCCGGACGATGACGGGCAGTACGAAGATATCTTCGACTATGTTTTCTATGACGACCCGGCTGTACACGGCGAATGGCGGCTCTGCGGGATTCTTGCGCCGGATACGGACTTCACGACGATAACCGCCGAGGAGCTTACTTTCTTCGGTTCATTTGAGAATTTCGTGTGGCAGTATCTCACCGTTTCCACAGACGGAAGCTATATTCTCCGTGACACGGACAAGCACATTATTGTACGCTCACAGTGGACGAACGGGTACTGCATTACATTTGACGGCGACCGCAGCTTCGTGCGCCGTTTCTTTGAGGTAACTGTCGATGGTGTGGAATATCTGATGTTTGAGCAGAAGCCTACCGGCAATCACCGGGACGATATTCCGCATAGGTTTCTGGTGTACAAAAGAGCACGATAATTACTATCATCATTGAGGACGTATGTATACCCCCACTCATAAGTCATAATGATCACATAATCCGCAATTCTCCCCTGCGCTGCATAATCATGCGCTTCGTACAGCACTCCGGGCTGGTCTGCTGATATTTTAGGCGCAAGCGCGGTAATTACAATGTAGCTATGCTCGTGAAGCCGCTCTGTAAGCCGCTCAAGGAACGAATTGTAGGCTTCCCTGTCCTCCGGAGCGATGTACTCGATATCCATGTTCACGCCGTAATACCGCTTCTCGTCAAGCTCCGCCAGAATATTCTCGATCAACCTGTCCTGAAGCTCCTCGGAAGCGAGAATTCCCGAAAGAGATTCAGTGCTGAAGCCCTCGTCAAAGATGTTAGTTACCACCATTATCGGCATAACTCCGGAACGCTGTGCGCGGTAAATAAGTTCGCTGTCGTCCGGCGGGATAAGCTCCGCCTGCGGTGTCATCGTGTAGCTGAACGGACTGAGAAACGTCAGAAACGGCAGCACGCAGTTCAGCGCGTTGGTGTTTATACTGGGATATGCGTAGCCGTTCACAAGTATCGGACGGCGGGCTACCGGCTGGCTCAGCGGGATTATAACGGTCTGACCCGGACGCAGGTTCAGCGGATTTAAGTCCGGATTAGCCGCGATAAGCTCCTCTAGCGGAACATCATATTCCTGCGATATTGAAAACAGCGTCTGACCCTCCGGCAGAATATAGCGCACCGAATTGGTGTTTATCAGTAAATTCTGTCCCGGAACAAGCACCGACGGATTTTGGAGCAGATTGTCGGCGGCTATTCTGTTTGGCGGAACTCCGAATCTCCGGGAAATATCCGCCAGTGTATCTCCGGGACGAACTGTGTATATCAGCATAAAATTACCCCCTCAGAAAAGCTCCCGCCGCGCGCCGAGAATGTGTATCCCCTCCGCCGCAGCATAATCATAGGTCGAAAGCCGCCGGTTGCGCGCGTCATACGAATGTGAGCAGATGAAGATATTCTCCGGCACAGCGGGATAGAAGATAAACGACACTATCATTGTGTGATAAAGCCGTCCGGCGCTGTTTCGAAGCTGGATCACATCTCCCGGAAGCAGCCCGGAAAGCTCGCTCTGCTCGCCGTAGACTCCGGTGCCCTCGTTTGTAAGCAGAAAAGTGCGCAGAAACTCCACTCCCGTCCACGACGGGGAACGGTTGTTGGTATCTATATAATACCACCCGTTCTCACTGGAGAAGTTCATGACCCCGCTTCCGGCATACAGGCACTGGGAAACGAAATTCGTGCAGTCGCCGCCGATGTCCTCAAAATCATAGAACCGTGGATTTCTGGAATAAGCCCATTTCAGCGCATAGCTCACCGCCCCGCGGCGGTCGTAGCCGGTTTCTATCAGCATTCTGCCACCCTCTTTCTATGGCAGTATATGCGGATCTCTCTTTTTGGTGCAAAAATCCCCGGAGATTTCGTTCTCCGGGGAAATAGAAATATTAATTGGAATTTGTCGAGTGCCTCGACACGCAACTCCGCGCTTTGCGCGGAATGCTTTTCGCTTCCTTTTGGCTTCCAAAAGGAAGCGGAGTGTGGGGCAGCGCCCCACCACTCAGCGCGATAGCGCGTAAACGCGTCAGAAGCGCTAAAGGGGGTCGGGTCGGGGGACAAACGGAACGTTTGTCGTTGAAACAAGAGTTTTCCCCCGGTCAATGACTGCGGAGCAGGCATTGACAAACTCAATATAATCCTTGCCTAACTGTAATTTGGAAGTTTAAA
>JAGAJA010000047.1 GCA_017829075.1 Oscillospiraceae bacterium
ACTGCCCGCACTCACTGACAGCAAAGCTGTCAGTTCGCACAGTTGTGCGGATAGAAGTGTTTTTTGCCCCGGCAGAGCTGGGGCAAAAAACGGATTTCAAAAGCCCGCTTCGCGGGCAAAACTGATTTTTTCGACAAGCTGGTAATTGATATCCCCCAAAACTATTTCCGACAGCCGAAGAATATGTACCGAATATGCCGCAGACCGTCCCGGAATGTGCGCAGGTGGGATCTGCCGCTGCGTCCGTCGGGGCTTAGCGTAACGGGAATTTCAGCAATTTCCGCGCCTGAGAGTGCAAACTTACCTATGATCTCGGTGGCGAACTCCATTCCGCCGCAGGAAAGCCCCAGCGAAAGCGCCTTTTCCCGGTCGAAGCCGCGCAGTCCGCAGTGAAAGTCCCGAACCTTGGTGTGGAACCGCAGTCTGCCAAGAAACGAAAGCACAGGCACGCCGATATATCTGTGCGAAAACGACATAGCGCCCTTAGCAATATTGTCCATGCGGCAGCCCATAACCAGAGGGTATCCCTCGCGGAGCTTCTCAATAAATCTGCCGAGGTGCAGAAAATCGTAGCTCATATCGCAGTCGCCCATGATGATGTATTTCCCATGGGCGGCTTTTATTCCGCCGATAAGGGCGTTTCCGTAGCCGCGTTCGGCTATGTTCACCACCCGCGCTCCCGCCTCTTTTGCGAGCGCCGCCGAATTATCGGCGCTGCCGTTGTCGGCGACCAGCACCTCTCCGCAGACGCCGCTTTCCTCAAGGAACTGCCGCGCCAGCCGCACACACTGCGCGACAGTCTGCTGTTCGTTCAGGCAGGGCATGAGGATAGTCAGTTCAAGCTCGTCCATGCTTTTTCCCTCCTTTTTGGGGGCTTTTCTTTTTCGGGCGGAATTCAAGCGAGTACCACAAACCTGCAAACAGCGCCAGAATAGTAGAAGCAAGCGCGCGGTAGGTGAAGAATTCGTGCAGGTAGGAGTGATTGTTCAGCAGGAAAAATCTCACAAAGGGCAGCGCGCCGATTATCAGCATAGTCAGCGTGAAGCTGCGGTCGAATTTCTCGCGGCAGCGGAACAGATAAAATATCGCACCTAGCACCACCGCCGAAATCAGCAGCCCTGCCGCGATATTGCCCCACTCAACTCTGTCATAACCGCCGAAAAGGGTAGAGAGGTTTGCTACGGGGGCAAGGAAAAACTGCGCAACGGGATCAAGCTCCTCGGCTTCACCCACCATGCGTAGCTCGGCGGAGGCAAGCGCCTTGATGAATTTGTTTTCGCCGGTGACGATACTTGCGGCGCTCCATTTTACGAGGAATGTCCCAGCGTAGGACAGCCCCCAAGCCGCGCCGCATTTCAGCGCCAGCAGGAGATTGCTCCGCAGCCCGGTGAGCCTGTTGTCCTGCTTCCTCATTATGAATACGATAAGCAGCGGAATGAGTATCGTCAGCGTTTCGCAGGTGAGAAAGTCGAAGAAAGCTATCATCACGCCGGAAATCACCGCGAGTATCGAAAGCGCACCGTCATTCTTCTCAAACAGGATATACAGCGGCAGCAGCGCAAGCGTAACCAGCACGGCAGGCTGATATTCCAGCGACAGACCGATATTCCACACATGAACGCATAAAAACGCCGCCACAAGCGCCCCCGCCGCGAAATACTGCCGCTTTTTCAGCAGCAGCGCAGCGTTTACCGCAAGCAGCACAAACGCCGTTATCGTGCCGATAAGCTTTATGCCGTCAATGTCGGTGAACAGCATGAACGGGCGTATCAGAGCCGCCATGCCGTGCCAGTATCGGGAGTAGTCGGTGTTCGGCTCGGCAGTGCCCTCAACGGCGCAGAATAAGCCCCAGTTCTCGCCGAGGTCTTCCTCGCCGTCGTTGCCGTCGTAGTAGGCGGTGTTCAGCGTGGAAACGAACGGGTCGCTGCCCATGTTCCATGTCACATTCAGCAGTATCACATCGGCGTAGTTGTCCTGAATGAGCCGCAGTTCCGCTTCGTTGACGTAAGGGGGCTTGTCCTTGAAGAACATCGCGCTCTCGCACATATTGTCATAAATGCGCTCGTTCGGGATAGCCGCCGCAGCGACAAGCGCCGCCCACAGCGCCAGCAGCACCGCCGCAAACACAGCGGCGCGGCGGAGTATTGCAGTAATTATCTTCATATCATACCTCGCAGAAATTCACTGACCCCATTTTACCACGATTTGGGGCTTTATGTCAATACAAAATCGTGATTTCCCCGGTATTCACCTTTTTGGGTGAGTTGTTAAAAAAGTGGTGAATTTTTCTTGACACAGTATTTTTTTTTGTGTATAATGGTAACAATAGTGGGATTACTATGTTTTATAGAAAGGATGATGTATTTTGTTCAAGAAACGACTAAAAGGGCTGCTTGCAATGCTGCTTGCTGCCACGATCGCATTGACGGCGCTGCCGCTTACGGCTTCGGCGGATTTTATCTTCACCGATATCACCGTTTATAACGGAGATACCCCACAATATTTGCCCTATTACGATATCGAAGATAATGAATCGGTATCCCCTTATCTCACCGAATCCGATTTGTGGGGTGTTTTTTTATGTCTACCCGGAATATACCTACATTGGGGATGGGTATACAACAACCGATATCAGCAATCTTGAACCGGTCACCGGAAACAACCTATTGAGTAAAGTGGATAACCTTGCTGACAGTACTGTTAGCTATTCTGATTTATGTATAACTTCACAGCAACGGTATGTTGTCACCACCGACGACCCTTCCGAGACAGAGATAAGCATGAGCTCTGCAAGCACTGTATCAGCTTTCCCGATTAATGTTGACATTGACATAAGCAGCCCACTGATAGAGAATCCTTCGTATACCGTGTGGTTTGGAATGGCTTCCGACGGCAAAGTTGATTGCAGTACAGTACAAAAATCTAAAACCTATGATATCGCCGACGCCGCTGATTCAATATCCGTACCAATGGATACATTTGCTTCATTATACAGAACTTACGACGGTTACTCGGCCGGTGGCTATAGCCAAAAGGATGTATTAAAAAAAGGCGTAACCATAATTCAGCTTGACTCTAAGTACAAGACCTTTGATATCCCCGTGAGAAACGCAACTTTTACTCAGGAAAAAGACGAATATGACAACGACAAAAAAATCTCGGTCACAAAAGACGAGACCGGCTATCTGGACACGGAGAATGACAGCTTTTATCTGTGCTACATAGACAAAGCCAATTCTGTCGTTAAGGTAACCGACGCTGCAATAAGCACTAAATCCGAGCTTTGGACTGCGATAGAGACTTTTGCAACCGTGATCAACAGCACCGGAACCGTTTCCTTTGACGAAAGCAATCTTGTCCTTTGCAGATATGCCCAGGTGGAAGTTTACGGCGATACGGTTACAGGTGAGTTCACTTCCAAAGATCTGTTTGTAAATACGACAGCAGTCCAGAACACAGCGCTGTTGTATTTGTTCAACTCAAGCCCCAAAAGCATTTGGAAAATAAAACCTTCCTCCGGTAACCCTTTTTACTCATATCAGGAATCGATGATCGGATCAATTTCCGATTATTTGCTCGATAATCCTCATGAGAACATTCTTTATTTGTATGAAAAACCTGTTATCCTTGTGACGGGGGAAGATCTCAGCACAATTGAAAGCATTCCCGATAGTTCTCCTGTAACAAGCAAGCTGATAAAAAAAGGTGCAACAACTAAAGAGGATACGCAAAGAACGATCAGCGACCATTTGAGCGATCTGGCTGAAAGTTATCCGCCGGACGCCGGCAAAACTTACGATGTGAACGGCTGGCAGGTTTGGGGATATGGCGTCAGTTGCGGAGATGGTATGCTCTATAAAAACTTTACTCCCATCGAGGTCACCCGCACCGACATCATAGGCTTGGAGCAATTTAATCAATACCTGGAAGCAGCTGGGGATAGAAATATGTTATTATCTTTCCCACAGGTCGAAATCGCACCGGTTCTGGAGGTTACCGCGCCGGTTGCCAGCGAAACTCTCTCTTCGGAATATACCATCAAAGACACGATCGGCGGCTATACCGTTGCTGACGTAAGCTGGTATGACGGCGAAACAAAGCTGAACGAAAGCGACAAGTTCGAGGCAGGCAAGCAGTACACCGTTAAAATAACGTTATCAGCTCCCAGCAAATTTACCGAAGATACGATCGTAACCATCAATGGTGAAAATGCTTCCACTGAGCTTTGCGAGAACGGCGATCTTATCGCTGCCTACACTTATGATATTCCCGCAACTCCGATCGCCATTGCAGAGATCATCATTGACGAACCCACTCTCAATGGAGTTCCGGATACAACATTTGACAAGCATTCCGACGCTCACTTTACTGCTTCTGCCGCGTCATGGTCGCCTGACGATGATAAGTTTGAGGCAGGTAAGAAGTATACCGTGACTGCAACGCTCACTCCCGATGTGGGCTATGGTTTCACCAACGATACTGTCTTTAAGATAAACGGCAAAACAGTGACCCCGACAAACAAAGACGGCATTTGGTCTGTTTCCTACACCTTTGATGAGCTTAAAGCAGAACCGTGGTGGGATATTGACGAAATTCTCGAGGGCGAAAATCCGAGCATTATAATTTCTATGGATAACCCCACAATTCCTCAGTCTGTTTTTGAGAAGATCAAGAATAGCGGAAAAACTGTCACCATAAATTATGATAACGGTTACAGTTGGGAAATAGACGGCTCTACCATTGTCCTGTCTAAAGTTCCCGCAGGAGGCGTAGATTTATCCATTGTAACGGTTGACCCTAATGATTGGGCAACGGTAGTAAACAAAGTCACCGGACATAAGTACAGAATGCAGATAGATATTGCGCATGAAGGCGATTTCGGCTTTACTGCCATTCTAACGGTAAACCTCACCGAGGGAATGAGAAACGCTCCCGCCGGCACATATTACGCTAATCTGTATCAGATTATTGGAAACAGACTGGTTTGGAGCGGTTATTCTCCCGTTACCCAAAATGAAAACGGCGAATGGATTGCAAAACTTCAGTTCACCCATGCTTCCGAATGGCTTATCACGATAGACGATGAGATAAATCCGGCTACCGGCAATAGCAGCAGCTCCGGCGGTTCTTCTTATAGACCCGTCACCGAAACAAAGGCTGCAAAAACCGCTAAATCCGAGGGCTGGAGCAATATCACCAACGAGATCAAGGCTGCTCAGACCGGCTCAACTATTGAGATAACGCTGAATGATGACACCACCATTCCGGAAGAGGCTCTTCAGGCGGCTATCGACAACAAGGTAAAGCTCGTTATTGACGTAGGCTTGGGAAGAACCTGGACTATTGACGGCGCAAAGGCAGTATCCGGCAAGTATATCGACCTGACTGTATCCGGCGCGAGCGTTGATATTCCTGCGGAAGCATATAAGAATATTCCTTGCTCTTCCAGCAATCAGTTAATTATCAATTCCCGAATGCTCAACTTTACCGCGCAGTTATCTGATTCCGTTGGTAAGAACAAAGCAGGTCAGAATGCCGCTATCTACCTTTACAACGAGGAGACCGGCAGGCTGTTGTTCCAGGAACTCTCCGTGGTAGACGAGGACGGTAATATCACCTTTGATGTATATTGCGGAGGCAGATATTTCATCGCATTAGGCAGCGAGGTAAATGCTGAGAATTACCAGTGCGGAGATGCCAACGGCGACGGTGTTGTTGATATTTTCGACGCATCGGCTATCCTCAAGAATGATGTCTTTGGCTCTGTGATCGACAAGCGGTGCGCAGATACCAACTGCGACGGCAAGGTTAATGTGTTTGACGCTTCGCTGATACTGAAGTATGTTGTCGAAATCGTCAAGGCGCTTCCCGTTTCTGCCGCATAAATTTCACAATAAACCTATAAAGGGGCTGTCACATTGACAGCCCCTTTACTATGAGCGGGATTGCAGTTCAAGGAGGATCTGTACTGGTTCAGGGTTTGCACCCGCCATAATACCTACGTACATTCCCGCCGGTAACGTGTACAAAGTTATGCTTGACAAACCCGCGTACAGTATGCTATACTGTATACGGTTAGTTTGGACTAATCGAAAGGAGGAAAACAAGTGAGCGTAGTTGTAGTAGGCGGAAACGACCGCATGGCAACGCGGTATAAGGATATCTGCGAGTCATATAAATGTAAGGCGAAGGTGTTCACGCAGATGCCCTCGGACTTTGAGAGCAAGCTTGGTACTCCCGACCTTATGGTGGTATTCACGAACACCTGCTCCCACAAAATGGTGAACAGCGTGAACCAGAAGTCCCGTAAGCACGACATTCCTGTGGCGAGAATACATAATGCAAGCGTCAGCGCATTGAAAAGCGTTCTGGAGCAGTATTGCGTTTGAGTTTTGTGTGCGAGTTAGCCAAAACTAATTGCACTGGAGGTGATTTTATGTCGGATACGGAACGCAGGAATTTCGGGCAGCTTCTCGCGTACCACACCGCGCCCACGCTGCTGGGAAAAAAAGTGCGCCAGCCTTGTTCGCATAACTCCGTTCCTCTGGGCGGAGTTTTTGCGTGTCTGTTCTTTGTGCTATTTGCCACGGTTTGCCTAGACTAACTGACTATTTGTGTGAAATATCACCAAAAATGAAATTACGGTGAAAAAAATCTGTGATTTCTCTTGACAAACCGATAAAAAAAAGGGTATTATATTATCTGGTTAGTAAGTGCTAACCGTATATATTTGGGCATGAGTTAGTATAATCTAACATATTGATAGCAGAAAGAAGGAGGAGCAATGATGCCGCTTACAATGGCAAGCCCCGGAGAGGAAAACATAATCAGAAAAGTCGGAGGAAGCCCCGACACGCGCAAGTTCCTTGAAAATCTCGGATTTGTGGCGGGAGGCTCTGTAACCGTCATCAGCGAGATAAGCGGGAATGTTATCGTGAATGTCAAGGATTCAAGAGTTGCCGTTTCAAAGGAAATGGCGCAGAAAATAATGGTTTAGGAGGCAGCTATGGGCACACTCAGAGAAGCAAAAATCGGTCAGACCGTCACAGTCAAGAAGCTGAACGGCGAGGGCGCAATAAAGCGCCGCATTATGGACATGGGAATCACAAAGGGCGTTGAGATTTACGTCCGCAGAGTAGCGCCGCTGGGTGATCCGGTGGAGGTCACAGTGCGCGGCTACGAGCTTTCTTTGCGGAAAGCTGACGCGGAAATGATCGAAACCGTCTGATTGTGCAATAAAGTTAGTTTTATCTAACACCGAGAAAGGATTATTTACTATGGGAATAAAAATCGCGCTTGCGGGAAATCCGAACGCAGGCAAGACCACGCTGTTCAACGCGCTGACCGGCTCTAATCAGTTTGTCGGAAACTGGCCGGGCGTTACCGTTGAGAAGAAAGAGGGCAAGCTGAAAGGTCACAAGGACGTGACAATAACCGACCTGCCGGGAATTTATTCGCTCTCCCCCTACACGCTGGAGGAAGTAGTTGCCCGGAATTACCTTATCGGCGAGCGTCCGGACGCAATTCTGAACATAATCGACGGAACGAACCTTGAGCGCAACCTCTACCTCACCACCCAGCTTGTGGAGCTTGGAATCCCGGTGGTGTGTGCCGTGAATATGATGGACGTTGTGCGCAAAAACGGCGATAAAATCAACTTTGAGCAGCTTTCCAGCGAGCTTGGCTGCAAGGTAGTGGAGATTTCCGCATTAAAGGGTACGGGCATAAACGAGGCGGCAAACGCGGCTGTTCAGGCGGCTAAGTCGGGCGAAAAAACAGTTCCTCGCCACAAATTCTGCGGCTGCGTTGAACACGCAATCGCGCACATTGAGGAAGCCGTTCTGCACGATTCCCCGGAGGAGCAGCAGCGCTGGTATGCGATAAAGCTGTTCGAGCGTGACGAAAAGGTGTACGAGGCGCTGAACCTCTCCGAGGAGAAAAAGGCGCATATTGAAGCCGACATTGCCGCCGCCGAAAAGGAAATGGACGACGACAGCGAGAGCATAATCACCAACGAGCGCTACATTTACATAGCCGGAATAATCAAGGATTGCCTTAAAAGGGCGCGCACAGGGCTTACGATTTCCGACAAGATTGACAAGGTTGTGACGAACCGAATCCTCGCCCTTCCGATTTTCGCGGTGGTAATGTTTATCGTGTACTTCATCTCTGTAACCACCGTGGGAACATGGGTAACGGATTGGACGAATGACGGGCTTTTCGGCGACGGATTCCACCTGTTCAATATCGGCGCTTCCGAGTATGACGACGCGACCTCGGCTTACGCAGAGGAGAACATCTTCACGGACGATGTTCTGGTGCTGGCGCAGTCCGCTGTTGACGCGGAGGTAATCGGCGCGGAGGAAGTCCTCGGCGCGGTTGAGGAAGCGGATTTCGGCGCGTTTGACGAGGCGCTTGGCTCCTACGGCGACAGCCTTGCGGAGGCAGGATTTGACGTTGCTGCGCTGGTCGAGGAGCCTATGGAGGAACTGCCCGCGCCGGAGGATTACGGCGTGTGGGTTCCCGGTATTCCCGTGCTGCTGACTAACGCGCTGGAATCCGTGAATTGCGCAGAGTGGCTGGAAAGCCTTATCATTGACGGCATTGTTGCGGGCGTAGGCGCAGTTCTCGGATTTGTACCGCAGATGCTGGTGCTGTTTATCTTCCTCGCGTTCCTTGAAAGCTGCGGCTACATGGCGCGAATCGCGTTCGTAATGGACAGAATTTTTCGCAAGTTCGGGCTTTCCGGTAAGTCGTTCATTCCCATGCTTATCGGTACTGGCTGCGGCGTTCCCGGCGTAATGGCGAGCCGCACAATTGAAAACGAGCGCGACCGCCGCATGACTATCATGACAACAACGTTCATTCCCTGCGGCGCTAAAATGCCGATAATCGCGCTTATTGCGGGCGCACTGTTCGGCAATGCGTGGTGGGTAGCGCCGAGCGCGTATTTCATCGGAGTTGCGGCTATCATCGTTTCGGGAATTATGCTGAAAAAGACAAAGATGTTCGCGGGCGAACCTGCGCCGTTCGTTATGGAATTACCTGCGTACCACCTGCCGACTGTGGGCAATATTCTCCGCTCCATGTGGGAGCGCGGCTGGTCGTTCATCAAGAAAGCCGGGACAATTATCCTGCTTTCCTCAGTTATCATTTGGGCTGGCTCGGTATTCGGCAATCTGCCGGACGGCAGCTTCGGTTTCAGCACTGAGATAGAGCTGAACGACAGCGTTCTTGGAATCATCGGCAACGCTATCTGCTGGATATTCGCACCACTTGGCTTCGGCGAGCCTACCGCCGCTATCGCGACCATCATGGGTCTTGTCGCAAAGGAAGAGGTTGTCGGCGTATTCGGCGTTCTGGACTTCATGGGAATGACCGCTCTGGCGGGGTATTCGTTCCTTGTGTTCAACCTGCTGTGCGCGCCCTGCTTCGCGGCTATCGGCGCAATCAGACGCGAAATGAACAGCGCAAAGTGGACGGCGTTCGCGATAGGATATCAGTGCCTGTTCGCGTATGCTGTGTCGCTGATGATTTACCAGTTCGGGCTGCTGTTCACGGGAGCTGTGAACGTTGTGGGACTTATCTTTGCGGTTCTTGTCCTTGCGTTCATGATTTTCATGCTGGTAAGACCGTATAAGGAAAGCACAAAGCTCACTGAAAAAGTCAAGGTATAACTAATTTTGCCGCGCCTTTTGCGGAAAGCGAGGCGCGGCGGTTCTTTTGAAAGGCGGATTTTATGTCTACTGTAATTATTTCACTGGTCGTTGCCCTGCTGCTTTTCCTTGCGGGGAGAAAGCTGTGGAAAGACAAAAGGGCAGGCAAGTCCCTCTGCGGCGGGAAATGCTCCGGCTGCCAGAACTGCTGCAACTGCCACAAGGGACACGCAAAATGAGCGAGAATATCCAACTCACCTCACTCACCTACGCGCAGAAAAAGTACCTGTTTGCTATCTATAAGCTAGGGCAGAACGGCGGCGTGGTGAAGTCCTCGGAGGTTGCGAAAATGGTCGGCGTAAGCAAGGCAAGCACTGCAATAATGACCGAAAGGCTGTCTGAAAGCGGCTTCATAGAAAAGGAGCATTACGGCAGAATTGCGCTAACTGAAAGCGGTATCAAAGCGGCGAGCCCGATATTCACAAACTGCATAATTATCCGGGATTTCCTAGAAAACTCCCTTGGTCTGGACGAACAGACCGCCGACGAGGACGCAGTGAAGATATCTGTCCATGCTTCCGAAAAGACCGTGAACCGGCTTTCGGAATACATTCTGGGGACGCGCTGAATAAGAGAAGCGTAGCCCTGTGAGTTCCCGCGTTTGAGCGGGGCGAATTTGATTTATTCAGCGCTTCCGTCGGAAATGAGATGATATTATGCTTTTCTGTTCAGGTTGAAAGCGGCAATTCCGGGGTAAACTGCGGCTGTTCCTAGCTGCTCCTCAATTCGGAGAAGCTGATTGTATTTCGCAACGCGCTCGCTTCTGCTGGGCGCGCCGGTCTTTATCTGGCAGGTGTTGAGCGCAACTGCAAGGTCGGCGATAGTGGTATCCTCGGTTTCGCCGGAGCGGTGGGAGGATATCGCGGTATAACCCGCCTTGTGAGCCATTTTTATTGCTTCCAGCGTTTCGGAAACAGAACCTATCTGGTTAAGCTTGATGAGTATGCTGTTTCCGCAGCCGTTCGCGATTCCCTTTGCAAGACGCTCGGTGTTAGTTACGAACAGGTCGTCCCCCACAAGCTGTACTTTGCTGCCAAGCCGCTGTGTGAGCCGCTTCCAGCCCTCCCAGTCCTCCTCGTCAAGGGCGTCCTCAATGGAGATTATGGGGTATTTCTCGACAAGCGCCGCCCAGTGCTCAATAAGCTCGTCTGAAGTGAATGTCTTGCCGGATTTAGGCTGCTTGTAGAAGCCCACGCCCTTTTCCTTGTCCTTCCACTCGGAGGAAGCTGCGTCCATAGCTATCATGAAGTCCTTGCCGGGTTCATAGCCTGCCGCCTTCACAGCGTCAAGGATAGTTTCGATTGTTTCCTCATCGCTGGAGAGGTCAGGAGCAAATCCGCCCTCATCGCCGACGGAGGTCGCAAGACCCTTGCCCTTTAATATCTTCGCAAGGGCGTGGAACACCTCTGCGCACTGCCGCAGAGCCTCCTTGAATGAGGGCGCGCCCACCGGCATTATCATGAATTCCTGCGTATCTACGGTGTTGGTGGCATGAGCGCCGCCGTTCAGAATATTCATCATAGGCACAGGCAGCCTGTTCCCGGAGATACCGCCGAGAAATCTGTACAGCGGAATTTCGAGCGAAGTCGCAGCGGCTCTTGCGCTGGCGATAGAAACCGCGAGAATTGCGTTCGCACCGAGGTTCGACTTGTCCTTTGTTCCGTCAGCCTTAATCATTGCAGAGTCAATTGCGTAAATATCGGCGGCGTCAAGTCCGCAAACTGCGTTGTTTATTGCGGTGTTGATGTTGTTCACGGCTTTCTGTACGCCCCTGCCGAGGTAACGGCTCTTGTCGCCGTCACGAAGCTCCAGCGCTTCAAATTCGCCGGTGGAAGCGCCGCTGGGGGCTGCGCCTCTGCCCATTGTACCGTCCGCGAGATGAACCTCCGCTTCAACGGTGGGGTTTCCTCTTGAATCGAGGATTTCTCTTCCTGTTACCTTAACGATTTTTGTTTTTTCCATAGCAGCAACTGTTTCCTTTCACGTTTTGCAGACATATCCGTCAAAAATCACCGTTCATTTTTACGGCTTTGCGATTATCGGCGGATTCAGCATTGTTAATGTTCCCGTTTATTATATGGAGTCTGCAATAACTTATTCCCATGTGATTTGCATTGATCGAAAGAGATTTGGGCGTACAAAGATGTACGCCCAAAGCAGACCGTCGAAAAAGTCCCTAAAGGGACTTTCTCGCCGAACATCCGCACTGCCCGCGTAAGGCATAAGGCGTAAGCCGTTGCCAGTACAGTTGTGCGGATAGAAGTGTTTTTTGCCCCGGCAGAGCTGGGGCAAAAAAC